>JACPRL010000113.1 GCA_016189965.1 Acidobacteriota bacterium
ACCCCGGCGAAGGCGTCAAAGCCCCGCATGAAGCTCACCGGCCCGGAGGCAATCCCGCCCCCCGAAAGCGGCTCCATCGACCCGCGCAGGCTGGAAAAGTTCGTCCCCGTCCCTGAGCCCCACTTGAACAGCATCCCTTCGGTCTTGGCCAGGCTCATGATGGAGTCCATCGCGTCCTGGATCGAGTTGATGAAGCAGGCCGAGCACTGCGGCTTCGCCTGCACGCCCACGTTGAACCAAACGGGCGAATTGAAGGCCACCATCTGGTGCAGCAGCATATAGGTCAGCTCGTCCCGGAACGTCTCCCGGTCTTCCGCCGAGGCGAAGTAGCCCCCCTCCTCGCCCCACTGCGTAATCGCGTCGGCCACACGCCCCACCAAGTGCCGCACGCTCGCTTCCCGCTCCGGCGTGCCCCGCTTGCCATGGAAGTACTTCGAGGCCACGATGTTGGTCGCCGTCTGCGACCAGTCGGTCGGCACCTCCACGCCTGCCTGCTCGAAAATCACCTCGCCCTTTTCGTTCGTGATGGTCGCCGTCCGCCGCTCCCATTTCACCGTGTCGTACGGCGACACTCCTGGCTTAGTGAAATGCCGCTCGAATTTCAGCCCTGCTTTCGCTTTCGCGCTGGAGAGAATTTCCCGCTCGCCCATGACTCGTCGCCCCTGAAGAAGTTGGATTTCTTGGCCTTCGCTGCCTGCGCCCCCCAAAGCAACGCCGGCAGGGAAGACCCAAAACTCCCTGCTCTCTGGCGCTGCTTTGCCGCTTAGCTTTAACGGCTTGCTGGGGGCGGGTTATACGCCCCTCGCTCTCCCCTTGTCAAGCGAAAAATACAGCCTGTCGTACCTTCTCCCCTCAGGCTGTCAATATATTGTAGGGCGAACACCCAGCGAAAGTCAAGCCCCGTGAACCTTCGGGCACACACATGTCCGACGACCTGTCATCCCGAGCCCTTGGGTGCCTTGCCTGCCCTGCCTGTCCCGAGCGGAGTCGAGGGAAGCGAAGCCGAAGGGGCGGCGAGGGATCTGCTTTTCGACAGCTTAAACCGCGGGAGTTTGCAGATAGTCATCCAGCGCGTCCACGAACCGGTCGAGCTCAGCGAAGCTGTGGTAGATGTGGGTCGAGAGCCGCAGCCGCGTCGGGGACGTCCCCCGGATGCGAATGCGGTGCTTTTCGTAGAGCCTCTGCTGCAGCTTCATCCGCTCCAGGCCGGGAAAGTTCACCGCCAGGATGCCGCCGGTGAACTCCTCGCCCGCCGCTGAGTGCAGCTCCGCCCCGGGCAGCCGCGCCACTCGCTCCTTCAGATAGGCGTGGAGTTGCCGGATGCGCCGCTCGATGCGCTCCGGGCCAAGCGCCTGCCAGAACCGAATCGCCGCTACGAGCCCCGCCAGGATGCTCGCGTTCGTGCTCCCGAACTGTTGCAGCCGCCCGGCGCGAATGTCCCGGTTGTCCCACTCGCCCGTGGCAATGGTCGTCCAGAGCAGGTCGCACACCTCGTCGCGCACGTAGAGCAGCCCGCAGCCCTTGGGCGCCAGCAGCCACTTGTGGGGGCTGGAGACGTAGAAGTCGCAGCCGACCTCCTTCACATTCACCCCGAGCATCCCCACCGCGTGCGCGCCGTCCACGAGCGTCAGCAGGCCGCGCTCCCGCGCCCAGGCGCAAATCTCCCGCACCGGCATCACCAACCCCGTTGTCGTCGTCACGTGGCTCACCATCACCACCCGCGTCCGCTCCGTGCATCCCTCCTCCAGGAGATTCAGGATTTGTTCCTTGCTCTGGGGCGGCTTGGGCAGCGTCACTTGCTTGACCCCGATGCCGTAGCGTTTCTGCTTCAGCAGCCAGGGGTTGAGCCCGCTCGGATGCTCCTCGTCGGTGGTCAACACTTCATCGCCCGCCCGCAGGTCGAGCCCGTTGGCCACGTAGTTCAGCCCCTCGGTCGCATTCCGCACCAGCGCCAGCTCCTCCATCCGCGCCCCGATGAACTCCGCCATCGGCCGCCGATACTGGTCCCACAGTCCATAGCCCCACAGCGGGTACTGCTCGGTGTCCTCGTTCTCCATCTGTTCTTCGTGCAGAATGCTTTCGATGAACGCCCGCAAGACCGGCAGCGGGCACGAGCCCACCGTCCCGTTGTTCAGGTAAAGGAACCCGGGCCGGAAGACGAACTGCCGCCGCAGCTCCGCCCAGTAGCTTTCCGGCCTGCGCCGGAAGAGCTCCTCGGACGGCAACGGCGGGTCTTTCGCGCACACCAGCCGCTCGATCAGCCCAGGCGCCGCCGCCTCCCAGGCCGCCAGTTCGCGCCCGGGCACCAGCCCCGCCAGCGCCGCCGCGGCTCCTATCGCTTGCAGAAACGTGCGCCGCTCCAGCATCTTGACCTCCGGTGCCCAGTTGGGCAAAACTGGTGCCGATTGTAGCCAAAGCGGCAGGCAGCGACTCACTCAGGTGAGCCTGAGGTCTTTCCAGGCCGGATAGCGCATCAGCCGCCCTTCGCACACGTTCCCGATGTAGCGCCCTTCGCAATTGAACTGCAGGATGCGTTTTCCCTTGCGCGCCAGCGCCGCCCAGCGCGATTTCGTCTCTGGGTTCTGCTCAATCGCGGCCAGCCGGTGCGTCCCGTAGGAGAAATCTACCGTGCGCAACTTCCGCGCCCGCGTATGCCCGACCGGGTAGCGCCTGCCCTCGAGCTCCACCGCTGTCTTCCCCTCCGCCAGCACCTGCTGCCACACCGCGATCAGCGTCTCGGCCAGCGTCATCCAAGTCCTCGTCGGGCGGGCATCCTACGCCTGTGGTCTGGCTGGGTCAACCGACCGAGGTCGCTAAACCGGTGCGCGGCGTGCCAGTCGCCGCACCGCCGGGTCGGCCGCCAGGCGCTCCAAGTCAGCGATGAGCCGGCGCAGATGCTTCTCGCGAGTCTCGTAGTTGATGACCATCATGCGCAGCACCCGCGCGCCGTGCAGCCGAGTGGCGGAAATCCACGCCCACCCGCGCCGCACCATCTCTTCCGCCAAGGTCAGATTCATCTGTTGCTCGAAGCGGGTCAGGGAACCGACGGGAATCCGACGCCGCGCGGCACGCGCTTCGCCGCAGTAGGTAAAGCAGGTGATGGGCAAGGGCGATTCGCTCACGGTGCCGAACTGTGGCCGGGCCGCCAGCCAGCCGCGAAAGCGCTCGCCGAGCCGCATCTGTTCGGCAAAATGCGCGTCGTAGGCCCCGCGGCCGTAGCTCTGGAGCACCAGCCACAACTTCAAACCCAGAAACCGCCGCGACCACTGCATGCCCAGTTGGTAATTCTCCACCGGCGCCCCGCGCGGCACATAGGCCGCCTGCACCCCGAACGGGCACACGGCCGCCTTTCGGTCCCGCACCAGCACTACACCGAGGGGAAACGGCATGGCCAGCCATTTGTGCGGATCGACCGTCAACGAGTCCGCCCGACGAATCGCTCCCCACAAGCGTCGGAAGCGCGGCGACAGGATGAGCGCGCCGCCATAGGCTCCGTCCACGTGCAGCCACAGACGCTCACGGCGGCACAAACGCACCAGCGTCGCCAGCGGGTCCAGAGCCCCGCTGCTGGTGGTACCGAACGTGCCCACCACACAGAACGGAGAATAACCGGCGCGTCGATCGCGCCGGACCTGCTGCGCCAGCACATCGGGGCGCAGGGCGAAAGAGGCATGGCTGGGAATCCACCTGACGGCCTCGCGGCCCAACCCCAGCAGGTCGGCGAATTTCTCCAAGGAGTGGTGCGCCTCCTCGGAAACGTAGAAGACAGGCTGGCGACGCAGCGCGCGCAGCCCGCCGCGGCCCACGGCCGGCCAGCGGTGATTGAGCGCCACCTTCAACGCCACCAGGTTGGCTTCCGAGCCACCGGAGGTGAACTGGCCAAGCCCGCGCCGCCAGCCGAGCGCCTCCAGAAACCACCCCAGCGTTTCCCGCTCCAGAGCGGTAGCGCCGGGGGCGTGCGCCTCCACCGCGAGCTGCTGGTTCAGCAGGGAAGCCAGAGCGTCGCCCAGCACACCCGCCCATACGGGGCGGGGATTCATCAACCCGTAGTAGCGGGGTGAATAGAGATGGCAAGCATTGCGCGATAAGTAACGGGTCGCGTGCCGCAGCACCCGTTCCACCGCCTGCTTTTTCTGCGGAAGCGGCCCCGGCTGGCGCCGTTCGCGGCGCTCGAGCACCGGTGTCCGCTCGTCCGACGCGTGCCGCGCATAGGCAAGGCCCAATTCCCCTAATAGCCGCCACAGGCGCCGCGCCTGGCCCGGGCTTACAGAAAAATCGCTCCCTGCCATCGGTGCATTCCTAACCTAGCATCCGCGCCGCTGCAACAGCCAAAATGGCCGCGAGGAGAGAAGTTAGTCGGATGCATTTGCCTTCTGCGCTATAATCGCCGCAGGAGGACGAGCCATGCTTCGCAGAACCGTCTTAGCCGCGGCCGCCTTGTTGCTGCTGCCCCTCATTCTCAGTGCCTACACCGTGGTGCTCAAGGACGGCCGGCGCATTGAAGCTCGGTCGCCTTACACCATCGAAGGCAACGTCGCCGTCTTCGTTGGCGCCGACGGCAGCCCCTACCGCATCCCGTTGGAGCAGATCGACCGCATTGCCACCCTGGCCGCCAATCGGCAGGAGCGGCCCCGCTCCAAGGTCTGGACCAACGATGACATCGAGCAGCTCAAGCAGCGCGGGCCCGCCCCTGTCGCGGCACTGGGCGAGGCCGCTCCTCCGGCCGAGGCAGCCGCCGAAGGCGAGCCGGCCACGCCCGGCGGTGAAGGTCAAGCCCTGCCGCCCAAGGAGGAGACCCGCGAATACTGGCAGGAGCGCCTGAAGCCCCTGCAGGAGCAGTTGGCCGCGATTGACCAAGAGATCAACCGACTGCGCAGCGGCCAGGGGCGCGCCGTCTCCAACGCCGTCGACATCAATACCGATGCCCCCGGCGTGGACGTCGCCGACACCATCCGCCGGCTCGAGCAGCGCCGCACCCAGGTTCAGCAGCAGATTGCCGCCCTGCAGGACGAAGCCCGCCGCCGCGGCATCCCGCCCGGCTGGGTCCGCTGAGCCTGTCTCGCCCTAGCGCTCGATCGGCACGCCCACTAGGTTCCCCCACTCCGTCCACGACCCGTCGTAGTTCTTCACCTTGTCGTAGCCGAGCAGGTAGCGCAGCACGAACCAGGTGTGCGAGCTGCGCTCACCAATGCGGCAGTAGGCGATGGTAGGCTTCTTCGAGTCTACCCCACTGCCCTCGTAGAGCTGCTTCAGCTCCTCGACCGAGCGGAACGTCCCGTCCTCGTTCACCGCCTTTGACCACGGGATGTTCCTCGCCCCTGGAATGTGCCCGCCGCGCTGAGCGGTCTCCGGCAGGCCCGGCGGGGCGATGATCTTCCCGGTGAACTCGTCGGGCGAGCGCACGTCCACCAGGTTGTGCGAGCCTTTGCCCAGCAGGCTGGAGACTTCTTCCTTGCGTGCCCGGATGTTCTCGTCAGGCGGCTTCGCTCTGTAGGTCGTCGGCGGCACCGTCGCCGCTTCCGTGGTCAGCGGGCGCTTCTCTTCAATCCACTTCTTCCGCCCCCCGTTCATCACCCGCACGTCCTGGTGCCCGTAGTACTTGAACTGCCAGAACGCCCAGGTGGCGAACCAGTTGTTGTTGTCGCCGTAGACCACGACGGTCGAGTCGTTGGCGATGGCCGACCGACCGCACAGCTTCTCGAACTCCGCTTGGCTGATCAGGTCGCGCCGCACCGCGTCCTGGAGCTGCGTCTGCCAGTTCCAGCCCAGCGCCCCTGGGATGTGGCCCTGGTCGTAGGCCGTCGTGTCCACATCCACTTCGATAATGCGCACCTTCGGATCCTTCAGATGGTCCGCCACCCATTGAGTGGGAACCAGAACTTCCGGCCGTGCATAGTCACCCATGGCAATCCCTCCGTTCGAACTGGATTTGAAATTAGATGAAACGCGACGACGATAGGACGCGGCGGCCGCCTAGCGACCGCCGCTACAGGAGCACCGGACGAAACAGCAGCAGACCGGGCACACACAGCAGGCGAGTAAGCACCCTGCTCGCGCCTGCGCTCGCGTGGTCATTGCTGGTAGCACTACTACACTGCTCCGACCGCTCCGGATTGTCAAGCCTCGCTGCGAGCCTCACCCCACCGCTTCTAGCTTGCCCTCGCGCCACTCCTGCTCCACCCGCCACAGCCAGTCGTGGTGGAATTTTTCCCGTGCAAACCACGCTTCGATCTCTTCCCGTCCCGGCGCTTCGTACTCCACCAGCATCTTCCCTTCTGTCAGGTTCACGGCGATGCAGCGCACCTGGAATGCTTCCGCCCTTGCCAGCCGCGCTGCCAATACCTCCGCCCCCTGGCGCGTCAGGCAAGCCAACGTGTGCAAGCTCAAATAGCGCGGCATAGGGACCTCAACGGGCGAGATTCTTCCCTTCGCTCAGAATGACAGACGAACCTATAATGCTTCTGTCATGCGAAGCAAGGCTAAATTGGCAGCGCTCGCTGCCGCGCTTCTTGCCGTGGTCGCGCTGGCGCAAACCGGGGAAGATGCACGCTGGCACCAGCGGCGGGAGCGCATGGTCGAGCAGACCATCGCCCGGCCGCGCGACTTCCGCGACCCGGTGCGGGACCCGCGCGTCATCGAGGCCATCCGCGCCATCCCCCGCCACGAGTTCGTCCCGCCCGGGCTCCGCGAGCAGGCCTACGACGACAATCCGCTGCCCATCGGCCACGGCCAGACCATCTCCCAGCCCTACATCGTCGCTATGATGACCGAGCTGGTCGAACCCAAGCCGGGCGACCGCGTGCTCGAAGTCGGTACCGGTTCCGGCTACCAGGCCGCCGTGCTCTCCCCGCTGGTCAAGGAGGTCTACACGATCGAGATTATCGAGCCGCTCGGGGTTGCCGCCCGCGTGCGCCTCGACCGCCTCGGCTACAGGAACGTTGAAGTGCGCATCGGCGACGGCTACTACGGCTGGCCGGACAAGGCGCCCTTCGACGCCATCATCGTCACCGCCTGGGCCACCCACGTCCCGCCGCCGCTCATCGCGCAGCTCAAGCCCGGCGGCCGCATGATCATCCCCGTCGGCAGCTTCGCCTTCCACCAGAACCTCGTCGTCGTCCACAAGGGCAAAGACAACCGCGACCTCCGCATGGACTCCGTCATGCCCGTCCGCTTCGTCCCGCTCCTGGGCGGCCCTGAATCCCAACCGAAGTGAGCGCCCAACCCCTCCTGTTTGCCGCTAATCTGTGTGTATCTGTGTGAATCTGTGGTTCCTAGAGTTTGCGGTCGAAGGTGAGGTTTTCAAGCATTTGGTCGAGCTCCCGCTGCGCCTGCGCGCGCTGGTCTTCCAGCTTGGCGCGCTCCGCCCGCAACGCTCCCAGACGGTTCTCCTGCTCTTCGAGCTGGTTGATGTAGCGCTGCCGCAACGACGCCTCCTCGGGCGTCCGCCCCAGCCGCCCGAGGTTCTCCCGCACGCGCTCCTGGTCACGGAAGATGGCGTTCTGCTCCGCCTCGAGTTGCCCGATGCGCTGGTTCAGGTCGTCAATCTCGTTCTTCTTGGCCATCAGGCGCTGGAGGGCGCGCTCAATCTCCGCGTCAATCGCCCGCTGCCGCACCCAGAGGGCAATCTGCTCCGGCGTGACGTTGCGCAGCGCGTAGGTCACCTCCTCAGGCTTCTCCTCGCGCACCACAAAGTCCGTGGTGGTCTTCGCCCGCGCCTCCACCCGGAAGCGGTGGAAGTTGGCGCTCGACTCGGCCGGCGCCGCCGTGCCGGTCAGCGTCCAGCCCGCCCGCACCGGGTGCTCCACGATCACCATACGCGCCTTCTCGTCGTTGTTGCGGATGGTGTAGGTCTTCTTCTCCACCACCTTGCGGTGCTGGCGCATCACCCCCTTGACGATCTCCACCCGCTCGACGCGCTCGCGCTCAGTGTCGCGGTTGGTGGCCACCTCGATGCCGAGGTCGAGCGCGTAGCTCAGCAGGCGGCTCTCGCCCGGATTGATGGTCTCGGTCAGCCCTTCGCCGGCAAAGGCGTTCGAGTCAATCACGCTGAACGAACCGGCGTCGAGCGTCATCCCAGTGGCGTTCTTCAGCCACACGGCGAGCCACGGCCGCCGCGTGCCGGAGTTTTCGTTGAACAGAGTCACCTTCTCGCCTTCGACTTCCGCGTGGAGGATGGGCAGCAGCGCCGACTGGTTCCGCCGGATGGTGGTGGGCTGGCGCAGCCGGTACTCGAACTGCTCCCCCAACGCCTGCCCCACAGCGGTCTCCGGCGCCGCCTGCCGCAGGGCTTCGCCCACTGCTGGAGCCGCCGCCGCCTTGGCCGCCATCTCTCGCGCTCGCGCTACATCAGCCTCCAGTCGTCCAGCCACTCCTCCCAAAACGCCGCCTATCTGGCCACCAGGGACTCCACCAGGTACTCCTCCGACTGCGCCCGCCGGCACTTCTTCCCTAGGCGCTTCCAGCGTGGCTTCGTGGGTCTGCGGGGTCACCTGCACGCCTTCGGGCAGCGGCACCACCGGCCGCCGCGCATAGACGGGCTGCGATAGGTTCTGCACAAAGCTCACCGGTGCGCCCGCCACCAGCGACAGCTCCACCCCCTCCCAGTCCATCGGCGTGGTGTTGTCCACAATCGCCCAGCCCTGCAGCAGCGGCTTCCGCTTGGCGTCGAGCACGATGCGGTAGGTGGTCTTCCAGATGGGGGCTTCGGCGGTGTAGCTGACGTAGAGCTGGCGCTCGCCTGCGCCGGTGGTGTGGATGCGCAGCCGGCGGACGTCGCGCTGATGGGCGGAGTCGAGCAACTCGAGGTAGCGGCCGAGGTCAGCCGCCAGATCAGACCGCGTCAGCCGCAGCGCGCCGGCCGATTCGAGCTCGACCAGGCGCAGCTCGCCGCCCGCGGTGAATACCGCCACTTCCACCACCTGGGCGCTCGCGCCGGGCCCGCTCGAGCGCACCCGCACCTCGGCTCCCATCAACCGGCCGGCTACCGGGCCGCTCGGCGCGCGGATTTCCACCTCGGCGCCGCGAATCTGGTTGAGAAAATCCACCAGGCCCTTCGCCGAGCCGAGATTGATGGGCAGCTCGCCCAGCCGACGGTCGAGCGGAGCGGTCGAGTCGTAAGTGACGCCGGCCACCTGGCCGCGGCCGAGGTCGATCACGGTCAGCGATTTCAGCACGTCGTCGAGCTGCGCGCTGGGCAGGACGATTTCCACCTCCTGCGCGTCTTTGACCTCGCCCAGGTGCTCGAAGTAGCCGATGCCGTTCTTGTAGAGCACCACCTTGCGCACCGGCAGCGGCACGGGGCCGTCCGCCGCTGCGCTCGGCCAAGAGGCCAGCAAACAGATAAGACCGATCCAAACCACCTTTCGCATCGTCCACCTCCAACCCAGCCCCACGACCCTGAAGCCGCCATCCCTCATAACAGAAACCCGCCTGGCTGTCCAAAGCCTCTGTTCGTCCTCTGCAACCATAACAGGTACAATCCGGCGATGCCATTTTACCTCTCGTTGCTGCTGCTCTCCGCCGCCACGCTGGCCTACGAGCTGGCGCTGATGCGCGCCTTCTCCATCGCGCTGTGGCACCACTTCGCCTATATGGTCATTTCCATCGCGCTGCTCGGCTTCGGCGCCAGCGGTACCTTCCTCTCGCTCTGGTGGCGCCGGCCGCACGACGCCTCGAGACCCCGGAACCCGGAAAAGGCCTTCGCTGTCCTGACCATCCTGTTTGCGCTTTCGTTGCCGTCCTGCTTTGCGGTGGCGCAGCGCATTCCCCTCGACCCCTTCCTGCTCCTCTGGGACGCGCGGCAGTGGCTCTGGCTTGTCGCGTTCTATCTCCTCTTCTTCGTGCCCTTCTTCCTGGCGGCGACGGCCATCGGGCTGCTGCTTATCGAGCGCGCTCCGGAAGCCCCGCGCGTCTACTTCTTTAATCTTCTCGGCTCGGGCCTCGGTTCCCTGCTCCTGGTGATTTTCCTCTACCTGGTGCCACCGGAGCGAGTCGTCCTGCTCATCTACATCATCGCTCTTACGGCAGCGCTGCTGGTGGTGCGCGTCTTCCGCGCCGAGACGCAGCTGCTGGTGCTGGGGCTGCTCGTAGGCGGGTTTTACGCCTTCCACTTCAGCGACGCGCTCGCGATTCGCCTCTCGCAGTATAAGAGCCTGAGTATCAACCTGAACCTGCCCGCCGCGGAAATCGTGGCGGAGCGCTACTCGCCGCTCGGCCGCGTGGACGTCCTGCGCAGCCCCGCCTTCCGCCACGCCCCCGGGCTGAGCCTCGCGGCGCAGGCCACCCCGCCCGAACAGCTTGGCCTGTTCGTGGACGGCGAGGCCGCCGGGGCCCTGAACCGCTTCGACGGCCAGAAAGCCCCGCTCGCCTTTCTCGACTGGGCGACCAACGCGGCCCCGTATTCTCTCGGCCGGCTCCCCGGGCACGTGCTAGTGCTGGGGGCCGGCGGCGGCAGTGACGTCCTGCTCGCGCTCTACCACGACAGCGCGCACATCGACGCTGTCGAGCTCAACCCGCAAATCATCGCGCTGGTGCGGGACCGCTACGGAGAATTCACCGGCGGCATCTACGCCCGGCCTGACGTGCGCTTGCATGCCCGCGAAGCCCGCGGCTTCCTCGAAAGCCTCCCGCCCGGCGAACAGTTCGACCTGATCCAGATCTCCCTGCTCGATTCGCTGGCTGCCGCCACCGCCGGCGTCCACGCCCTGAACGAAAGCTACCTCTACACCGTCGAAGCCTTCGGCCGCTACTTCGAACATTTGAGCCCCGGAGGTGTGCTCGCCATCACCCGCTGGCTCAAGATGCCGCCGCGCGACACGCCGAAACTCTTCGCCACCGCCGTGGCGGCACTCGAAGAGCACGGCGTCGCCCGCCCGGGCGAGCACCTGGCGCTCGTGCGCTCCTGGGCCACGGCCACGCTGCTCCTCAAGCACACGCCCTTCACGCCGGAGGAAATCGCTGCGCTGAAGCAGTTCGCGGAAGAGCGCCTGTTTGACCTCGACTACTACCCCGGCATCACGCCGGAAGAAACCAACCGCTTCAACCGCCTGGCCCGCTCCTATTACTACGAAGCTGCAGTGGAGATTCTCGCCGGCGGCGAGCGCCGCCAGGCGTTCTTCCGCGACTACCCCTTCCACCTCCGCCCGGCGCGCGACGACCGGCCTTACTTCGACCACTTCTTCCGCTGGCGCGCACTGCCGCTTCTCCTGCGCACTTATGGGCGCCAGTGGCTGCCGTTTCTCGAGTGGGGCTATTTGATTTTGGTGGCGACGCTAGTGCAGGTGGCGGTCATCAGCTTCGCTCTGATTCTGCTTCCCCTGCTGCTGGCGCGGCGAGGTCAAGCGGACGTCCCACCCGAGAGCCGGCGTGGCTCCCGCGCCCATATTTTTCTTTTCTTCCTAGCTATTGGACTCGGCTTTCTCTTCATTGAGATTGTCCTGATCCAGAAGTTCACCTTCTTCCTCGCCAACCCCATCTACGCCATTGCGGTCGTCCTGGCGGGCGTACTGATGTGGAGCGGGCTGGGCAGCCTCAGCCTGTTGCTCGTGCGCCGCTCACCGCGGCTGCCGCGCGTGTGCACGGCCATCGCCGCCCTCAGCCTCGCTGCCACTTTTCTGCTCCCCGTCCTGCTGCCGGCTCTGATTGGCCTGCCCACGGCCGCACGCGTGGCCATCTCTCTGGCGCTCATGATGCCGCTGGCTTTCCTGATGGGCATGCCGTTTCCGCTGGCTTGGCAGCGTGTGGAAGCGAGCCGCGCGAAGTGGTTGGCCTGGGCCTGGGGGATCAACGGCTGCGCTTCAGTCGTGGCCGCCGTGCTGGCTACGCTGCTGGCCATCAGCTTCGGCTTCCGCTTCGTGTTTCTCTGCGCCGCCGCCCTCTACCTGCTGGCCGCTCTTGCGGCCCCTCGGCTGGCCTCCTCGCTTGACAGGAATTCCTCGCGGGCTTAACTTCACGCCGAAGAAGACCTCCGCTACTCCCGCTCGTCCGCGCCAGCTCAGGCTCATCTGCGCAGGAGGCTGAAAGGAGGTCGCCATGCACAGACCGCCGCCCCTCCTGGTTCTTCTGACGTTCCTGCTTTGCCATTCTCTCGCTTCTCCTCTGCCCGCCGCCGAACCCCTGCCTGCCGGTCGGGTGCTGAAAGTGAAGGCGGTGGCCGACGAAGCCTTCCGTGAAAAAGGCAACTGGGAAAAGGAAATCCGCGAGCACGTAGAGTGGGCGGACAAGGAGTTCCGCAAGTTCGCCGGCATCGGACTGCAACTGGTGGCGACTGACCGGTGGAGCACCCACGAAAGCGATTCCATGAGTTTGTTGCTCCACGAGCTGCGCCACGCGATGGAGAAAGGTGACGCTGACATTGTGGTCGGTTTTACCGGCCACAAACCGCCGGAGTTTTTCCTCAATCTCGGCAGCGAGAGCATCTATATTCGCTTTCCGTTCATCGCCGGGATTGCGTTTCCCCTGGGCGACCGCGCTGTGGTGCGCCGCCACGATGGCAAGAAGGAAACACGCCACACGTTCCTGCACGAGATAGCACACCTCTTCGGCGGCGTGCACGTGAAAGAAGAAAGCATCTTGCAAACGGGTTCCCGACAAACGAATTTCGTCCTCGACCCGTTCAACCAGCGCGTGTTCGAAATGACCCGCTCGCGCGACTTCAACCGCGCGCTGCCGGACCTCACTCGTGAGGAAATCGAAGCACTCGTGGCGCTCTATCGCCAGGCACCTCTACGCGATGAACGGGACTTCGACACCAACATCCGTGTGGGCTATCTGTTCCTCGTCGCGGGCGACCCCGACGCGGCCGTGGAGGAATTCGAGAAAGCCATTGCCATTGACCCGGGAGAAACCATGGACCTGATTCGCGGCGCCATCATCCCGGAGTTCGAGGCCTACGCAGAGGAACACGGGACTACGGTTCAGACCCGCTTTATCCTCGGCCGTGCCCACGCCACCATCCGCGAGTGGAACAAGGCGGCCGACTATTTCAACCAGAACTGCTTCGCCGCCCCGCCCCATGCCCCTTCCTGCGGAGAGCTGGGCGCGGTGTTGCTGCAGGGCCGGAACCCGCAAGGAGCGGAGATGGCCCTGAAGCGCGCGCTCGAACTGGACGAATCCTTGGTCAATGTCCACAACAACTTGGGCATTCTCTATGCGGCGGCCGGGCAGACCTCCAAAGCCCTGGCGCACTTCAACCGGGCCGCTGAACTCGAACCCAACAAGCCCACCGTGCACTTCAACATGGGCATGGCCTATCTCACGCTGGACCTGCTCGAACCGGCCGCCGACGCCTTTCGGCGCGTTCTGGAACTCCGGCCGAAGCAGGATGACGCCCGGGTCAAGCTGGCGCTGGTTCTGGCCCGCCAGGGGCAGACCAAGCAAGCGCGCAAACAGCTTGGTGACCTCCACGAAGCCACGGGCGAGGTCTTCCTAGGTCCGGCCAGCATTAGTATTGCCAGGCAGCTCTCCCCGCAACTCTACCGCGATATGGCGGAAATCTTCTTTCGCGACGGCGACTCCAAGAAAGCCTGGCAGTTTCTCGGCTTGGCGAAGAAAGGCGGGTTGAATGTCACCGAGCTAGAACAGGAGATGGTGGCCGGCACCCCCAAGCCGCGCAAGGTCAAGACGGAAGACCTGGTGGAACAGGCGGAAGCCTACTACGACAAGGAGCGCTACCAAGAGGCTCGGAGCTTGCTGGAGCGGGCACGAACACAGTCGCCTAAAGAGGAGAAGGTCTACTACTGGCTGGGTCGCATAGCCCGGCAAGAAGGCAAACCGGAGGAAGCGGCCCAATACCAGCAAGGAGCCTTGGCCCGCAACTCGAAGTATGCCGGCGCTTACCTGGAACTCGCACGGCTGGCGGTCAGCCGCAAAGACTATGCGGCAGCCATTCCACACCTGAACAAGTATGTGGAAGTGAGCAGTTACCCTACAGAGGAGGTCTACTATTTGCTGGGATCGTGCCACATGGAACAGGGCGACCTGCCAGCAGCGGAAGAAAACTTGAAGAAGGCGATTCAAGGCGACTCCGGCTACGGAGACGCCTTCTTCTTGCTGGCCGAGCTCTACGCAAAACAGAACCGAAAGCAGGAAGCCATTGCCGAGTTCAACTTGGCCTTGGGCTCGCGTTCTTTGGACGCCGACCACCGCTCGGAAGCCCACTACAAGCTGGCTCGACTTCTGAAGGACTCCGGCCAAGCAGAGGAAGCTTTGAAACATGCGCGCATCGCCCACCGATTGGGCCACGCCGGCGCCGTCTCGCTCCTGGCTGAGCTGGAGGAAGAGCCTGAGGCGGAAGGCGATGAAATGCCGCCCGGGGGGATGGTTTTCCTCCCACAAGGAATGCAGGGCGAACGGCGCTTTACGATTTCCGATGCGGTGGTGGGGGAGCCGCCGGGACGAGTGCGCGCCGGACAGGCCCTCCGCGGGCGCGTGCGCGTGAAAAAGGAGATGGAAGCCGCCGGCGAAGTCACGCTGTCTCTTCGCGTGGGCGCGGTCGGTGAGACGATGTCGCAGGTCTGGCTGTTCGCGCCGATCGAAGTGCCCGCGGGACTGGGCGAAAAACAGGTCACCTTCACTTTCCCCCTTCCTCCGGGACTCCCTGCGCAGGGGGAATTCTTCGGTGTCCTGGCGGTGATGACTCCGCCGGAGTTGAGCGAGGGCCGAGTGGCTCCCCCCAAGTTGCTGAGCAACGAGCTCGAAGTGGCCTTCCGCATCGTCCCCTGAAAAAAGTGGACAAGAACCGTGGAGAAAAAACGGAGAGCGAGGCGGTGGGCGGGGCCGCTAGCCTCCTTGAGCGCCGGGATTCTCGTGTTGATTGCGCTCAACCTTCTCGGACTGGGTTCCATCCTCGGTGGGCGCTTCCTGACCGGTTTTCTGGTGGGCACGGGAACTTATCTGCTTGTCGGCACCGCCATTGAGGCGCTGGCCGCGCAGGCGCGGAATCGTTAGGCGCCGGTCAGCTATTCGGCCGCTCTGATCTTGCCCTTGAAGTAGAAGTAGCAGCGCAGGCGCTCGAGCAGCCGCATCCAGAACATCTGCTGGCTGGAGAGTTGCCCGCGGCTGAGTCCCAACAGGCCAGTGTGGTGAACGGAAACCAGCGTTCCATAGGGCGCTGGCTGCGCTTCGATGGCCACTTCCGAGGGCGGGGCGGCCGCCTCGCCGCTTTCCCAGGTGAAGCTGAGGCGGCGGTTCTTCTGCAAGTCGAGAAACACGCCGCCGTGCACGTGCTTAGCCCGCACGTGCTGCCAGGTGAAGCGCCCGCCCACCTTCGCTTTCACTTTGGCCCGGCCAGGCAGCAGTAGCCAGAGCTTTGGGAGCGAGCCAGGCGCGATAGATTTGCGCCGGGGTGGCCCGCACCAGCGCCCGCACCAGAATCTCACGTTCCAGCTGTTCGGTTTCCAGCAGGGTCTTGAGCCGCAGCAGAAAATCCGCCCAACCGTACTCGAACTCCTCCGCTTTCTGTTGGGGCGGCACGGCCTGCGCCACCGTCACCAGCGTCGCTCCGGCTTGCCCTTTGACGGTCAGCGTGGTGAGCGGCTCGGGCCCCAGCACCAGGGTCGAACCCGGCACAGCGTCGAGCACCGTGCCCTCCCAGGCGGAGCCCGACGGGCGGCGCGGCGCCGCTTTCTCCCACGCGCCCCAATGCCAACGGAAGCGTGCGCCGGGCTCGGCGCCCATTTCCACGCGTCCCACCAGCAGCCAGCCGAGTTCGCGGGCCGAGGTCAGCGCCCTCCACGCGCGCTCCGGCGGCACCAGCACGGCCAGCGTTTGCACAATCGAGCCTGGCTTCTTGCCGGCCATCCCGACCTCTCCGCCACCAGAGCGGCAGACGCCTCGAATGCCCTTGTTATATCATTCCGTGAGCGGCAATGAGGTGAAAAGCCGCAGCGGAGTAACTCTGCCTTGAGCAGCGTCGCCGGACAGCTTGCACTGACCCAGGAGCAGCGGGAAAAGCGCAGCGTGGCGCTGGCCAGCGTGCTGGCCTGCCTGCTGCTGCTGGGGATGAAGGCCGTGGTAGGCCTGACCACCAACAGCCTCGGCGTGCTCTCGGAAGCCGCCCACTCGGGTCTCGACCTCATTGCCACCTTGATTACCTATTTCTCGGTTCGCATCTCCGACAAGCCGGCCGACGCCGACCACCAGTATGGGCACGGCAAGATCGAAAACTTCGGCGCTTTCCTGGAGACGGGCCTGCTCCTGGTGGCCTGCACCTGGATTGTGTGGGAAGCCCTGGCGCGGCTGGTGCGGAAGGAAGTGCACGTCGAACCGTCCGCGGTCGCTTTCGCGGTTCTGTTCCTCACCCTGGGGATTGACTGGTTTCGTTCGCGGGCGCTGGCCCGCGTGGCCCGCAAGTACGACTCGCAGGCGCTCGAAGCCGATGCCCTGCACTTCTCCACCGACCTCTGGACGACCGTGGTCGTGCTCGTGGGGCTGTCGGCGGTGTGGGCGAGCCAGCGCTACGAAGTGTCCTGGCTGCGGCATGCCGACCCGGTGGCGGCGCTGGTCGTCGCCGGCGCTGTCCTTTCCATCGGTTTCCGCCTCGGCAAGCGCAGTCTCGACGTCTTGCTGGACGCCGCCCCGGCCGGCGTGCGTGCGCAAGTGGAAGCGGCGGCGGCCGCGGTGGAGGGGGTATTGAAGGTGGAGCGCGTGCGGGCGCGCCGCGCCGGCAACCGCACCTTCGTCGACGTCACCATCGCCGTGCCTCGCACCATCCCCTTCGAGCACGTCCACCGCATTTCCGAACAGGTGGAAGAAGCCGTGGGAAACGTTCTGCCACAGGCGGACGTGGTCGTGCACATGGAGCCGCGCGCCCACACCGCGGAAAGCTTGTTCGACCAGGTGCGGGCCATCGCCCAGCGCCACAACCTGCTGGTGCACGAGCTCTCTGCCCACCAGGTGCGCGGCCCCGGCGACCGCGGCAGCCGCCTGCTCGTCGAACTCGACGCCGAAGTGGAGGAAAACCTGAGCCTGCGGGAGGCCCACGAGCTGATTGACCGCGTGGAACGGGAAATCTACCGCGAACTCCCCCAGGTCAGCCAGATCAATACCCACATCGAGACCCTGGGGCGGCAGATCATCCCCGCGGCGGAGCTGGAGGAGCTGGAGCGGGCGTTGGAGGCGCACCTGCGCGACGCCCGCTACCACCTGCCGGACATCCTCGACTGCCACGACGTCCAGGTGCGCCAGGTGGAAGGCAAGATTGTGGCTTCCTGCCACGCCACCCTGGATGGCCGGCTGCCCATCAATCGCGTCCACGACCTGACCCAAGAGCTCGAAACCCGCACCTTCCGGCGCTTTCCCCAACTCTTCCGCCTCACCATCCACACCGAACCCACGGAAGAGAACTAGTACAATCTTCCTATGGCCCCGGCGTTGCTTTCCGGCATCCAAGTGGCGTAGAGTGGACGGGACATCAACCGCAGAATCTCCGTCCTAAGGAGCACGGCCATGAGAAGGATGGTTTGGGTTCTGGTTGCTTTCCTTACGCTGGCGCTTTCGGTGCCGGCCTTTGCCCAGGGCAAAGGCCAAGGGGGCGGCAAAGGCAAGCCGCCCGAAGCCGGCAAACAAGGCGAGCGCGGCAAGTCGGAATCCGAGCGCGGCGAGGCCAAGGAAGAAAAAACGAAGAAGGAAAAAGAAGAGAAGGCCAAGAAGGAGAAAGAAGAGAAGGAGCGCGAGGAACAGGCCGCCAAGGGGCGCGCCTTCGGCAAAGACCAGGAGAAAAAGATTCGCGACTGGTTCGGGAACCAGCAAAACCTGGAAGGCCTACCGCCCGGACTGGCCAAGCGCGAAGAACTGCCGCCCGGCCTCCAGCGCCACCTGGAACGGAACGGCACGCTGCCGCCCGGCTTGCAGAAGCGCATCCAGCCGATGCCAGAGAAGCTAGAGGGCCAGCTCCCGAAGCCACCTGAAGGCGTCAAGCGCGTGGTCGTGGCGGGCAACGTCGTCCTGCTCGAGGAGCGCTCCTCGAAGATTCTGGACATCATCAAGGACGTCCGTGGCGGCTCGGGGACGGGCGAAGCCTCGACGGGCGTCCGTAAGCGGGATCGCGAGTAGCCGAGCTCCGGGTTCGTCGCCCATCACCCAACGCGAGGAAACGGTAGGGTGCAGAGTCGTCTCTTTGGCTACCTGTTCCTGCTGACCGGCCTCGCCGTCTCCCTTCTGACCGCACAAGAAACACCGGCGCCGGCCCGCCCGGCCACCCTGGTGCTGCTCAACGCCAAGGTGTGGACCGGGGAGCCGGAGCAGCCGGAAGCGCAGGCGGTAGCGATACGCGGGCAACGCATCATCCGGGTGGGAACGAACGCCGATGTGCGCCCGCTCATCCGCGAAGGCCACACCCAGATCCTCGACCTGCGCGGCAGACTCGTCCTGCCGGGCTTCATTGACAACCACACCCACTTCGCCGCCGCCGGCCGCCTCCTACTGGGGCTGAACCTGCTCGACGTCAACGAGCCGAATGAATTCCGCCGACGCGTCCGCGAAGCCGCCCGGCGGCTGCCCGCCGGCGCCTGGTTGGTGGGCGGCGACTGGGGCGCCTATGCCGCCTGGGCCAAAGGCTCGGCCGGCCGCGACCAGAAACCCCCGGGCGAACCCGAGAAGGGATTCCTCCCAACGAAGGAACTGATTGACGACGTCAGCGGCGACCACCCGGCGCTGATCAGCCGGTTCGACCGCCAGGCGCATCTGGCCAACTCGCTGGCGCTCAAAGCGGCCGGTATTACCCGCGCCACGCCCGACCCCGAGGGCGGGGAGATTGTCCGCGACACCGAGGGCGAGCCTACAGGACTGCTGCGCGGCGAAGCCTACAAGCTGGTGGAACAGGTCATCCCGCCGCCGAGCAGCGCGCAGCGGGTGGCGGAAGCCAAGCGGGCACTGGAGGAGGCGCGCCGCTGGGGCGTCACCACCATCCACGACAACGTGGCGGACTTCGCCCAGCTCGAACTTTTCCAAGACTTGCAGAAGAACAACGAACTCACCGTGCGCGTCTGGGCGCGGATGTGGCTGAGCGAGTGGGAGCGCGTGCGCGACTACATCCGTCTCTACCGCATCCCGGCGGCCAGCGGCGGCTGGGGCGACCAGTACATCCGGCTGGGCGGGCTGAAGGCCTGGGTGGATGGCATCATGGGCAACTCGACGGCGCTCTTTTTCGAACCCTACCAGCATCAGCCCGACAACAGCGGGCGCCTGCGCGACGTCATGTTCCCCGAAGGCAACCTCTACCGCCTCATTCAGGAGGCCGACCTGACCGGCTTCACCGTCACCGTGCACGCCATCGGCGACCGCGCCAACCGCATCCTGCTCGACACCTACGAGCGCGTCTTCGCCGAAAACCCGGCGCGCGACCGGCGCTTCCGCGTCGTCCATGCCCAGGTGGTCCACCCGGACGACTTGGCGCGCTTCGGTTCACTCGGCCTGATTGCCGAGGTGCAGCCCTACCATTGCATTGACGATATGCGCTGGATGGAAGAGCGCATCGGGGAACGGGCCCGCGGGGCCTACGCTTTTCGGACGCTGGCCGAGAAGGGCGCTCGGCTGACGTTCGGTTCCGACTGGCCGGGGACCAACGCGTCCTACTACCCCGTCAATCCCCTGCTAGGCATCTACGCTGCTGTCACGCGCCAAACCGTCAACGGCGAGCCGGCGGGGGGCTGGTTCCCGCAGCAGAAGGTGACGGTGGAGGAAGCCATCCGCTTCTATACGCTCAACAACGCCTACGCGACGTTCGAAGAAAACCTGAAGGGCTCAATCAAGGAAGGCAAACTGGCCGACCTGGTGGTGCTCGACCGCGACATCCTCACCCGGCCGCCCGAGCAACTGCTGGAGACGCAGGTGGTCTACACCATCTTCGACGGCGGCATCATCTACCACCGCGCCGCCGAAGCAAAGAAAAAGCAGTAATCGGCGCTGCGGAACCGGCGGGAGTGGATCGGCCGCTCCACTCCGTAGCCGGCTTGCGCGCCCGGGACGGCCTAACGCCCGCCGTCATCCGGGCAGCAAGGAAACGGACAACAGGGACCCATCGGCAGCCTCCTTTCCCGGCGCTTCGCTCAGCGCCGCTTTTTCTTCTGCATCCCCACTACGCACTTGCCGCCGCGGCGCAGCTTCAAGCGCGCGCGCAAGCGGGCGAAATCCTTCTCGACATCCGCGCAACAACACACGTTTTCCAGGCAGCAGCGAAGATTGTCGAAGAACGGATGCTCCGCGTTCTTCAGGCGATGGTAGATCCAGCGGCCTTCGCGGCGCTCTTCGACCAGGCCGGCCGACTTCATCAGCTTCAGGTGGCGGCTGATATTCGGCTGCGGCTCCTCCAGGGCGTCGACCAGCTCACTGACGCAGAGGCCGTCCTTGACCGCCACCAGGCAGCAGGCCAGTCGCAGACGGAGGCGGTCACCGAGGACGGCGAAGAGGTCGGTGGGCTGGTTGAGGGCCAACTGCATACATTCATATATTGGAATATAAGTCGGCTTTTGTCAAGCACTTTTTTTCGGCTCCCCGCAGGCTCGAGCGGGCGGCGAAGGGTTTACTTATCCAGTGGCGCCCACTGCTCGACGGTGAGCCCCGGCGGCTGGTCGGCGTGGGAGGGATGGAGTTTCCCTGTAACACGCAGCCGCTTCCCCACCAGCTCAGTTTGTTGCTTCAACTCAGCGGCCTTGGCGCCGCCGGCCAGTACGAGCTTGGGGAGCAATCCCGCCATCTTGAGCAGCAGCAAATCCTTCTCCTGTGCGAGGGTGCCGGTGGCGGTGAGTTCGATGTCTCCTGGGGTGAAGCCGGCATCCTTGACCGCCCGGGGAATCTTCGTTGGGTCGAAGCTCTTTCCTTTCGCCGGACGCACGACCGCGGCACCGCGAGCCAAGTCGACCTTCACCTCGCCGACGCCATCCAGGCGTCGCAGGGCCTTTTCGGCCCCGTAGGCTCAAAGGGGTCAAACCATGCCGTCGATGCGGACGCGCGCCTCTTCGACCTGCGCCGCCGCGACGCCTGGCAGCAGGACGGCGGCCAGCAGGCCGACAGTCAGCCAAAGCGGGTGCCGTGCCTTGCTTTTGCTCATGGTTGTCCTCCTCCAATCGCCTCCAGTTTATAGATGCGGTTGTTGGCCGTATCGCTCACATAAAGAAACCCCCGGGCATCCCGGGCCAGCCCTTGCGGCGACTGGAAGGCGGCTCCGGCGCGCCGCGGGATCGGCCACTCGGCGACGTAGCTTCCCTCCGCGTCGAGCCATTGCAGGCGGAAGTTACCGCTGTCGGCCACGTGCATTCCGCCGTTCGCTCCGATCTCGACATCCACCGGATCCTGGAACTGGCCGCGCCACTTTCCCGAGCTTCCCCAAGCGGCCAGGAAGCGCCCGCCGGGATCGAATTTCTGAATGCGATAGTTGTGGGCATCCGCAACGTAGATGCTGCCATCGGGCCCGACAGCGAGCTTGGCCGGGAAATAGAGCTGCCCTTCGCCGTCCCCTTCCCCGCCCCAGGCGAGCAAGTGTTTCCCCTGGGGAGAAAACTTCTGGATGCGATGGTTGTAAAACTCGCTGACGTAGAGGCTGCGCCCGGCGTCGACGGCGACGCCCACTGGGGCGGAGAGCTCTCCGGGGCGCGTACCGAGGCGACCCCAGTGGCGCAGCAACTGTCCTTGGCGGTCGAAGACTTGGACGCGGTCGAGCATGAAATCCACGACGTAGATCTGGCCCGCGGCGTCCACCGCCACGTCGGTCGGGCGCCGAAACTCCCCCGGCGCATCGCCACAGCGGCCCCAAGCGCGCACGAACCGCCCCACGGCGGAAAACACCTGGATGCGACAGTTCTCGGCGTCGGCGACGTAGAGGTTTCCCTGCGCGTCCACGGCCAAGCCCTGCAAAGCATTGAACTGGCCCGGGCCGCTGCCGGCGCTGCCCCACTGCGCGATGACGCGATACCGAGGGCCGGCGGGCGGCTGGGCAGCCGGTGCCGGCTCGCGTTGGCAGGCAACAACAGCACCGGCCAGAACAAAAGGCAACAGCGCGCAAAAGTTCCTGCGCATCAGAACAGCCACCGAACGCCGAAAATATAACTCGAGGTGGGCCGCAACTGGGCACCGTTCAGGTCGCGGCCGACAGGGATGGGCGAAGCGAACTCGAGCAGCAGGCGGCTGGTGGGCTGAAATTCGAGTCCCGGCGAAAGGAAAAGCAGGTTGCCGCCGGTGGCGGCCAGCGAGGCGCCGTCGAGGCGGGCGCGGCGGACGTGCTCGCCGTTCATCTCGAACACCAGGAAGAGGGCGGGGACGCCGAGCTCACGCCAGGGGAGCAGCCGGTAGAGATAGGCCAGGTCGTAGTTCCAGCGGTTGCCCAGGCGGAGCCCGGCGTCGCCGGTGGTAGTGAAGGTAAACTGCGCGTCGGCGAAGAAGGCGTGCGGGTCGCGCCAGTGGGAAAAGATGAGGGCACCGATCCAGTCGGTCGAGCCGGTGCTGAAGGCGCCGCCAGAAGGAACTTTGATGCCGACCTCAGGCGCCAGCCGCGTGTAGCCGCGCGGGACGTTGTGGCGCAGCAGGTCGTAGCGGGCAAAGACGGCGCTGTCGGCAAAGCTGGTGGTGGTGAAGTCCTGGGCCGGGTCGTTCGGGTCGCGGCTTTGCAGGGTAACGAGCGGGGCGACGAAGGTCAGGTTCAAGTTCGGGTAGGCGCCCCAGACCACGGCGTAGGGGTTGGCGATGACCCGCACGCGGCGGTCGGGGACGCCCTCGGCGAAGTTGTCGATGCGGACGAAGCTGCGCACCATGACGTTTTTGTTGAACAGGGTTCGGCCAGCGGGCGCCACAATCTGCGCCTCCGCCGTGGCCAGCGGGCACAGCCCAAGAGCAGCCAGGGTTATCGCCATCAACGTTCGAGCCACAGTTTCACCCGGTCGTACCAGAGAAGAACGACGAGCACCGTGTTAATCAGGAGCACCCAGCGTGCCGTCCGATGTCCCGTGCGTCGCACCCACACCAGATAATGGGCATAGCCCAGAAAGACGAGCGAGCCTGCCAAGAGCCAAGGCGAAAGTTTCCCGACGGCTCCCCGAGCCGCCGCGGCGCCGCCCAGGGCAAAGAAGCTGAGCAGCGCCGGCAGCAGTCAGCACCACGGCAGGGAGAGCAGTAGGCTCAGCAGGCTGGAAGCTTTCTGGCGCATCCCTGTTCCTCACGGCTTAGTTGGATGGCCTCGACGCGGTGCGGATTCAAGAATCGGGCAGATGGCGCTGGCACGGTGGGGTAGACGGGGAAGTTTCTGCGAGCGCTTCAAAGCGGCGTGGAGTTCGCGACGAAAGCGGCGCAACTCGGCCATCTCGCGCTCGACCTCGACCAGCTTTTGCTGCAAAAGCGCGCGCACGCAGTCGCAGGGTGACTGCCCGGCATACTTCAGCCGCAAGACCTCGCGGATTTCGTCCAGGCGCAAGCCGGCCGCCTGGGCCTGGCGGATAAAGCGCAGCCGCTCGAGCGTCGCCGGGGAATAGACGCGGTAGCCGGAGTCCCGCCGGAGGGGCGGCGGGAGCAGCCCGAGTCGCTCGTAATAGCGAACCGTGTGGACGCTGACCCCGGCGGCGCGGGCGAGCTGGCCAATGAGGCGAACGCCCTCGAGCTGCGCTTGCGTGGTCATAGAGTGGCTGCTGTCCTATTGGCTATTGATTCGTTCGCAGCAGCACTTGTCGATGGTCTTCTTGGCCAGCGGGCAGTAGAGCTTCTCGCCCCGGGGCTGGCAGCAGCACTTCGCCAGCTTGGTGTTCGTCAGCGTGCAGCGTAAAGTCTCCTTCTTCGCGGTGTCCGGGGCTCCCACGAGCAGAAGGGAGAAGAGCAGCGAGCCCAGAGCCAAAGGTAGCACTCGGCGCATTGGTCACTCCTCCTTGCTGAGATCATGAGTCTAGTACAGCAGCAGGCTAAACCCTAGAGCAAACTCTAGAGTCAAGTTGTTTCGTGGCGCGGGCGAGTGATTGACCCCTACGGGCTTCCCCGCTGACAATGCTCCCCTCACCGAGAGTCAAGGAGGAGCGGATGCGGGCGGTGGTGCAGCGGGTGCGTGAGGCACGGGTGCGGGTGGAGGGGCAGGTGATGGGCGAGATCGGCGCCGGCTTCGTGGTGCTGCTGGGCGTGGCCAAGACCGACGACGCCGCGGCGGCGCGGCAGTTGGCGGAGAAGATTGCCGGCCTGCGGCTGTTCAACGACGAGGAGGGGCGGATGAACCGCTCGCTCGAGGAGGCGGGCGGCGCGGTGCTGGCCGTCTCGCAGTTCACGCTCTACGCCGACTGCCGCAAGGGACGCCGGCCGAGCTTCGACCGCGCCGCGCCGGCCGAGCAGGCGCGGGCGCTCTACGACGAGTTTGTGGCGGCGTTGCGCGCGCAGGGAGTGGCAGTGGAAACGGGAGTGTTCCAAGCGATGATGGATGTGGAGCTGGTGAACGCCGGGCCGGTGACCGTGCTGGTGGACACCGACCGGCAGTTCTACTAGGCCATGGCCTCAGGGCTCGGTTCGGTCGCGCCGCTCCCGGGCCGCCAGCACCAGCAGAGCCTGGTAGCCGGCAAACTCAAGCGGCGAGAGCCGGACGAAATCTTCGATGAACTGGGTGTCGAAGGTAACGTTCGAAATCACCCAGCGGCCGGTGACCTTCTCATAGAAGCGCAGGCGCCAGGCGACGGGGCCGTTTTCATGGTAGGTAAGAAAGGTGAAGCTGCGGTAGCGGAGCACCTGGGGGATCCCCATTTCGCTGACAGGCGTCCACGCTTCAGCGTGCCCCAGAGC
>JACPRL010000110.1 GCA_016189965.1 Acidobacteriota bacterium
ATGCCCTACGGCGCCGGCTGGGTGGCCGCCTGCTCCTATGGCGCCGCCGAATGTGTCGACCCTCGCCCCTACGCCGTGGGTTCCATCCGCGAAACCTTCGCCCGCTTCCCCCATCTCAAGTCGCTCTTGCCCGCCATGGGCTACAGCGACCTGCAGCGCCGCGAACTGGAAGAAACCATCAACCGCACCCCCTGCGACCTGGTGCTGGTCGCTACCCCGGTCGACTTGACCCACCTGCTCCATCTCGAAAAACCCAGCCTGGCTTGCGGGACATCCTGGCCGACTTCACGGCCCACTCCCGGCACGCCCGGGTCGCCTGAGGAGGTCCCCATGCGCCACCCCATACCTCCCGGCGGTGCCGAGCCTCAGCCGCCGCTCCGCTGGCCCTCGCCGTTGGTGGGCGATGACCTGCTCTCCCTCGCCGACCTGACCACCGACGAAGTCTGGTTCCTGCTCGACCTCGCCGGCCGCGTCAAAGCCCAGCCCGCCCACTACCGCCGCGCCCTGGAAGGCAAGACCTTGGCCCTCCTCTTCGAAAAGCCGAGCCTGCGCACCCGCGTCACCTTCCAGCTCGCCATCGAACAGCTCGGCGGCCATGCCCTCTACCTCAGCCCGCAGGAAGTCGGCCTCGGCCAGCGCGAAGGCGTCAAAGACGTAGCGCGCAACCTCTCCTGCTGGGTGCAGGCGATTGTGGCCCGTGTCTACTCCCACCAAACCGTCGTCCGCCTCGCCGAGCACGCCCAGGTGCCTGTCATCAACGGCCTCTCCGACTGGGAGCATCCCTGCCAGGCCCTCGGCGATTACTTCACCCTGCTCGAGCACCGCCACCGCCTCTCCGACACCTTGCTCGCCTGGGTCGGGGACGGCAACAACGTTTGCCACTCGCTCATCTACGGCGCCGCCCGCACCGGCGTCCACCTGCGAAGTGCCACGCCGCCGGGCTACGAGCCCGCCCGTGCCGTCGTCGCCGAGGCCCGCACCGCTGGAGCCTCCATCGAGTTAACCCATGACCCCCTGGAGGGCGTCGCGGGCGCCGATGCCGTCTACACCGACGTGTGGGTGAGCATGGGGCAGGAGGAAGAAGCCGAGACCCGACGCCGCGTTTTGCGCCCCTACCAGGTGAATGCGAGCCTGATGGCGCGCGCCGGCGGCGACGCTTTCTTTATGCATTGCCTCCCCGCCCGCCGCGGTGAAGAAGTCACCGACGAAGTCATCGACTCGCCCCACTCGCTTGTTTGCCAGCAGGCCGAAAACCGCTTGCACATCCAGAAGGCCCTGCTGCTGGCACTGCTGGCCTGAGGGATCCCATGCGCATCGCGGTCGTCGCCATCGGCGGAAACTCTCTCGTCCCTCCTGGCAGCCTCGGCACCCTCGCCGAGCAACGCCGGGCGCTCGAACTCACCTGCGAAGGCATCGCCGCCGTCCTGGCCTGCGGCTACCGCCTCGTCGTCACCCACGGCAACGGCCCCCAGGTCGGCGATGCCTGGCGGCGCTCCGAGCTCGCCGCCCCGGAGGTCGAACCGCTCCCGCTCGACCTCTGCGTCGCCGAAACCCAGGGCAGCATCGGCTGCCTGCTCCAGCAGACGCTGGAAGACACGCTGCGGCGGCGCCGTCTCGAACGGCCGGTGGCCACCATCATCACCCAGGTGCTGGTCTCCCCCAACGACCCCGCCTTCGCCCATCCCACTAAACCTGTCGGCCCCTTCTACACCCGCGAGGAAGCCGGGCGGCGCCGCGCGCAACTGGGCTGGCAGATGGTGGAGGAAGTCGGCCGGGGCTACCGGCGCGTCGTCGCCTCGCCGCAGCCGCAGGCGATTGTCGAGTTCGACGCCATTCAGGCGGCGCTGGCCCGCGATGTGGCGGTCATCGCCGCTGGCGGCGGCGGTGTCCCGGTCGTGCGGACGCAAAACCGTCTACAGGGTGCCGAAGCTGTCATCGACAAAGACCGCGCCTCCGCCCTGCTCGCCACTCAACTCGGCGCTGAACTCCTCCTCATCTCCACCCGCGTGGACGAGGTTTACCTGAACTACGCCACCGACCGGCAGCAGCCTCTGCCTCGCCTGACGCTCGAGGCCGCTCGCCGCTACCTCGCCGAGGGTCACTTCCCGCCGGGCAACATGGGCCCGAAAATCGAAGCCGCCGCCGATTACCTCGAGCGCGGCGGCCGGTTGGTCATCATCACTTCGCCGCAGAAGATCCTGCTCGCCCTCGAAGGTGTCGCGGGAACCCGCATCACCAGCCAAGCCCAGTACGCCTCCCTGCGCCTCCGCCCCGCCGCCTGAGACACCCCTGCCGCCTGCGGGCGCTGTGTCCTCCCGAGTTTCGCTTTTCGGTTTTTGACGTTCTACTCTGGACAGGGAGCGCCGCCGTCCGCCCACTGTTTCATCTTGGCGACGAATTCCGCGCGGCTCAGCGGCGGCGGTGTCCGCCCCTCGCCGGGGCTCCACCCCCACAGCACCAGCGGGTCTTCCTCGATGTGGTGGATCACCCCTGCAATGGTCTTCCCGCCGTTCTCCGCCGGGTCTTTGAACTGCCGGCAAAGCTCACCGGCTGTTTTCCCCTCGAACACCATGGGCATTCCCGGCGGAGGCAAATGCCAGTTCGGTGCACCCGGCGGCATGTGCCGGCCAGCCACGTTGGCGGTCTGATGACAGTTCGAGCACTTCAGTGCGTATTTGCCGTTCCCGGTCCGCCCCCGCTGGACGTTCTGCGCATGCGGACGGCTGTCATCGCCCTGCAACGGCTGCTCGCCGGCCGGATGGCAGTTCAGGCACCGCGGATGCATGAACACGGCATAGGCCGCGCCAAACGCCGCCCGTGCGCCCGCCTCCTCCGCTCGTGCAGCCGCCCGCGCCGGCTCCTCACCTGTGCCGGCCACGACCGCTGCCACTGCCAGCGCCAGGCTGGCCGCGGTCACCCAGCGCCAGCGTCGCCTCCGCTTCACTTCGTGGCGTTGCATCGGAGATTCCTTTTCCCTACCGGTGAATCTGATCGCTCTTAGCTCTGCCGCAGCTCTCCGGCGCGGATGGGAAGACGTCGAATGCGCCTGCCGGTCGCGGCGAAGATGGCGTTGGCCACCGCCGGCGCAATCGGCGGCACACCCGGCTCGCCCACCCCGCCGTGTTTTTCCATGCTCGGCATAATGTGCACTTCGATCTCCGGCACTTCGTGGATGCGCAGCATCGGGTAGTCGTGAAAGTTGCTCTGCTGGACCCGGCCGCCGCGGACTGTAATCTCCCCGTACAGCGCCGCCGTGAGCCCAAAAATGATCCCGCTCTCCATCTGCGCCACGACCGTGTCCGGGTTGACCACCATCCCGCAATCAACCGCGCACACCACACGATGAACTCGCACGCTCCCCGGGGGCGACACCGATACCTCCGCCACCTGCGCGATGAAGCTGCCAAACGATTCATGCACCGCAATCCCGCGCCCGCGCCCCCGCGGCACCGGCGTTCCCCAACCGGCTGTCATCGCCGCGAGCTCCAATACGCCTTTGTGCCGCGGATGCTTCGTCAGCAACCGGCGCCGGAACTCATACGGGTCCTCGCCCGCCGCGTGCGCCAACTCGTCCATGAAACTCTCCACCACAAAGGCGTTGTGCGAATGGCCTACCGAGCGCCAAAAGTGCGTGGGGACGCCGCCCGGCGCTGGCTGCCAGTCCACCAGCAGGTTGGGGACCTCGTAGGGCAGCTCCGCCGCCCCCTCCACCGCCGTGCCGTCCACGCCGTCTTTGACAATCAGAGTTTCGAACGGCGTGCCCACCATGAAGGATTGACAGACAATCCGATGCTGCCAGGCCACCGGCTCGCCCGCCGCGTCCAGACCGGCACGGATCGAGTGTTAGCACGCGGGACGGTAAAACCCCCCACGAATGTCGTCCTCGCGCGTCCAGACGACTTTGACCGGAGCTTTGACCGTTTTCGAGACTTGCACGGCTTCGCGCACGAAGTGGCTGTCGAACACGGCACGCCGGCCAAAGCCCCCACCCAACAACGTGGTGTGAAGCTTGACCTGCTCGGGCGGGAGGCCCGCGGCCTGGGCCGCCGCGTCGCGGTCTCCCGTCTGGAACTGCGTTCCGGTCCAGACCTCGCAACCGTCGGGCCGCACATCGGCGACACAGTTCATCGGTTCCATCGTGGCGTGGGCGAGGTAGGGCAGTTCATACACCGCTTCGAGCCTCTTCGCCGCCCCGCCCATCGCGGCTGCCGCGTCGCCCTCCCTTCGGGCGACGGCCCCCGGCTGCTGGGCGAGTTCCGCATACTGCTCGCGCTGCGCCTGGCTGTCGAGCCCGGCCAGCGGGCCTTCATCCCAGACAATCTCGAGCGCGTCGCGGCCGCGCTTCGCCGGCCAGAAGCCGTCCGCCACGACGGCGACGCCGGCATCGATTTGCACCACATGCCACACACCCGGCACCGCCAGCGCTTTCCGGGCATCGAAACTCTTCACCCTGGCCCCAAAGACCGGCGGGCGCGCCACCACCGCCGTCAGCATCCCCTGGCGCTTCACGTCGATCCCGAACACGGCCGTGCCATTGGTCTTGGCCGGAGTATCCAAGCGTCGCATCGGCTTGCCGATCAACTTGAAGTCTTTCGGATTTTTCAGTGCCACCTCGATGGGTGCCGGCATCGTCGAAGCGCGGTCGGCGAGCTGGCCGTAGGAAAGACGACGACCCGAGGCTGAGTGCAGGACAAAACCGTTCTCGGCGCGGCAGGCGGCTGCCTCCACGCCCCACGCCTGGGCCGCTGCCGCCACCAGCAGCAGCCGCGCCATCGCCCCGGCCTGCCGCAACTGGTCAAAAGATGACCAGACGCTCGTGCTGCCCCCGGTGAGCTGAATGCCGAACACCGTGTGGTTGTATTCCGGCGCCACCGGCGCCGCTTCGACGCGAATCCGGCTCCAGTCCGCTTCCAGCTCCTCGGCCAAAATCATCGGCAGAGAAGTGTAGATTCCCTGGCCCATCTCGGACTTGTTTACGATGATGGTCACCGCCTCGTCCGTCCCGACGCGCACAAATCCGTTCGGGGCGAACACGCCTGCACCCAGTCCCGGCGCTTCTTCCGCCGCGGAAAGCGCCGGCAGGCGCAGCCCAATCACCAGTCCGCCGGCCACCAGCGTGCCGCTCCGGAGGAATTCCCGCCGGCTAACTTTTGCGGCGCTCATCGCCTGCCTCGCTCGGCCAGAAGTTCGGCCGCGCGATGGATGGCGCGGCGAATCCTCGGATAGGTGCCGCAGCGGCAGATGTTGCCGGCCATCGCATCGTCAATGTCGGTGTCGGTTGGCCGAGCATTCTCGCGCAGCAGCACCGCTGCCGCCATAATCTGTCCCGACTGGCAGTAACCGCACTGCGGCACGTCGATTTCAATCCATGCCCGCTGCAAGGGATGGCTCAAGTTGGCCGAAAGACCCTCAATGGTCGTAATCTTCTTGCCCGCCGCGCGGGAGACGGGCGTGACGCACGACCGCACGGCTTCGCCCTCGAGATGCACCGTGCAAGCGCCGCACTGCGCCATCCCGCAGCCGTATTTGGTTCCCGTCAGACCGAGCGTGTCGCGCAACACCCACAGCAGTGGCGTGCTCGGATCTACATCGACGTCGTATTTTCGACCATTGACCTGCAGCGTGATCACGGCCGACTCCTTCGCCGTCTACGCGTAGGAAGTTGGAGGTTTGCCCTCAGCGGATTCACCGACCATACGCCCCCAGCCGACCCCTGTCAACGACACCCCGGTGCGTCCTGCTGCCTCCCGGTGCAGTGTCTTCCCGAGTTTCGAGTTTCACTTTTCGGGTTTCGCAAGTTCTGGTGAGCCGCCCAGGACTCGAACCTGGAACCCGCAGATTAAGAGTCTGCTGCTCTACCAATTGAGCTAGCGGCCCACGCAACAAAATTCTATAGCAACCGCGCCGGGCGTCAAGCGCACCGCCCGCGCCCTCTCGACCGGCACGAATCCTCTGGCGCCCAGCACCTGTTTCGCGGCATCTTAGAGACGCTATGACCCGGGCGCGAAAAGCCCTGCTCAGCGCCCTGGCAACTCTGCTGGCGCTCGGCGCCGCGCTGGCCTGGCGCCTCCACACCTGGGGCCAACCGGTGCAGGTCGTCTACCGCCTCGCCTCCATCAGCCCCGCGAGTGCCGACACCGGGCGCAGCGTCACCTACATCCGCACCACACCCGCCCCCCACGGCGCCAAACGCTACGTCGCGCTCGACTCCGACACCGACGGCACCATTGACCTCGTCCTGCTCGAAGGCTCTGAACCCGCCAGCTTCGCCCGCCCGCGGCCCGACGACCCCGACGCCCGCTGGCTCATCCTCTGCATTGACGGCGTCCCCTTCGCCGAAATGGACGCCCTCTGGCGCGAAGGTTACTTCCGCGAATTCTTTCCTCCCGTGCCTGTCATCGCACCCTTCCCCTCGGCCAGCGCCCTGGCTCTCTCCGGCCTGTTCCACGCTGGCAAGCCCGCCGGCTACGAAGACCGCTACTTCGACCGGGCGCAGAACCAACTCGCCGGGGGCGCGTTCACCACCACGCGCGGCGACGCCTGGCCCTACAGCGCGCTGCTCGACTATGACCTCCCCGGCCCCTTCCGCGGCCTGGCCTATGTGTTTCCCCGCAAAAGCTACCGCGCCGACCTCGGCCGCCTCCGCCAACGCTTCCTCTCCTCCAATCAACGAATCTATCTCGCGCATCTCGCTACCGGTGATTCGCTCTACCATGTCGTGCCGCGGGAGGAAGCCCGCCACTTGCTCCGCGAGCTCGACCCCTTGCTGCGCGAACTCTACTTCGACTCCCGCGGCAAGCTGCGCATCACCCTCTTCTCCGACCACGGCAACAGCCTCGCCCCCAGCCGGCTCCTGCCGCTCGAAGCCCACCTGGCCGCGCACGGCTGGTGCCTCCGCGACCGCCTCGACGCTGCCACCGACGTTGTCGCCCCCGCCTACGGGCTCCTCGGCTCCGTCTTCCTCTACTGCCATCCCGAGCGCCGCGCGGAGTTGGCTCGCTTGCTCGCGGAAATGGAAGGAGTGGATCTGGCCGTTTACGCCGAGCGGGAGGCCGTGGTCATTGAAAGCGCCCGCGGGCGCGCGCGCCTGCGCTGGGACCCGGACGCCACCGCCTTCGCCTACGAGCCGCTCACCGGCGACCCGCTAGCGCTCGCCAGCATCCTCGAAGAACTGAAGCAGGAAGGAAAGATAGGAGACGCCGGTTGGGTCGGCGCCGCCGAGCTGGCCGCCGCGACCCGCGAGCACCTCTATCCCGACGTCGCCCACCGGCTCTGGCAGTGGGCCACCAACCAGGTCGAGCATCCGCCCGACGTCGTGGCGAGCCTGCGTTCCGGCTACCACTATGGGAGTTCCACCTTCGGCTCCATCGTCACGCTGCTCGGCACCCACGGCTCGCTCGACCTCGCCCAGTCCCTCGGCTTCGCCATGAGCACGGATACACGGCTGCCGGCAGCCGTCCGCACGCACGAGCTGCTGCCGGAGAACCTGCCCGAGCTGAAGAAACAGTTGAAACCACAGATGCACACAGATGAACACAGATAAACGACGTGACTCGTTGCTGGTCACTCGTGAAAAACACGAAAGCAGATCCCTCGACTCCGTCCCGCCCCTTCAAGAAAAGGGCGGGACTCCGCTCGGGATGACACGTGGGAGGTGATGAGCCGGAGGTGGGGTCAGGCGCGGAGCTCGTCGGCGATGAGCCGGGCTGCCCGGCGCGCCTCCTCGATGTCCTTGGGCGCGAAGGAAATCGCCGCCACCCGCGCATGGCCGCCGCCGCCGTGCCGCTCGCAGATGCTGGCCAGGTTCTTCTCTTTCGGCGGTTGCTTCCACGGGTTCGACCCCACCGCCACCTTGATCCGCTCCGGCGAGCGGCTCACCCCCACGCTGTAGTAACAATCCGGATACAGATACTAGGGGATGAACTTGTTGTAGCCTTCGACCGGGAAATCCGAGACGTCGAGGTAGACGACGCCGCGGTGGCACTCCGAGTTCCGGCGCACAATCTCCATCGAATTGGCGTGGCGCTGGTAGAGCTCCCGGAACTGTTCGCGGACGAAGGGCAGCACGGCCACCTCGGCCAGCGAGCGGCTGGCCAGCTCCGGGATCAGCCGAGTAGTCATCCGGTCGTCGTTCGAGGCTTCGATGACCAGCGCGATCTGGGTCGCCGGCACGTTCATCGTGACGGCCGCCTCCGGGCTCTCGTACTGCGCCCCGTCAATGATGTCGGCCCACTCGACCAGCTCTGCCAGGGGCGCGGCGGAAAACTGGAACTTCTCCTCCGCTACAGTGGCTAGAAACTTGGTGCAGGACTTGTAGGTCGGGTCGTAGAATTTGCGTCCGCTGCGGTCGCGCCGGAAGTGCTCGGCGTCCTCCGGGGTCAAGAAGGCGCTCTGGTGGTGGTCGAACCACCAGGTGAGCCGCGGCGAGCTGGAATACTTGAAGTCGACGATGACGTTGACGTCGGCGTCGAACATCCGCTCATCCCAGACCGCGCCGGCCGGGCCGTGCACCAGCCCGGTGAACTGGCAGTCGGCCGCGGCGTTGAACCGCTCGCGGTAGAAACGCGAAAAGACCGCGGCCGAGGCCGTGCCGTCAAAGCAGCGGTCGTGGAAACAGATACGAACTTTCTCTCCCATGCGCCCCGAAAGCGAAGAACATACTATAATGACAAGGTTGATGCGACCACAAAAGCCCTTACAGATGGCACTGGCGCGGGGGAATGTCAAGCGGAAAGTCGGCGTCGCCGTTCTGCTGGTGCCGTTCCAACTTTTCCCGCCTAACTCTAATCTGCGTGATTTGCGAATCAGGGCAAAGGTTCGTGCTCACCCGCGATGGCTCCAGTTAGTTGGAACGGCACTGGCGCTCGCCCTGCTCGGCGCCTCGGCCGGGCTGCGGGCGCAGGAACCGCTGGACTACAGCGCCTATGCCCGCGTGCTGGAGCACTACGTCACGCCCGAGGGCCACGTCCGCTACGCCGAACTGAAGCGTAACCCCGGCGACCTGGAAGCCTTCCTGCAGCAACTGGCCCTGGCCAGCCCGGAGAGCCACCCGGCGCTGTTTGCCACCCGCGAGGCGCAGCTCGCTTACTGGATCAACGCCTACAACGCCTTCGTGGTGCACGCCGTCGTCGAGGCCTATCCCGTCAACAGCGTGCGTGACCTGCGCTTCGGGCTGGGCTTGCTCTTCTTCAAGCGGGCGCGCTTCGTGGCCGGGGGGAAGAAGTACAGCCTGGACGATATCGAGCACGGTATTC
>JACPRL010000115.1 GCA_016189965.1 Acidobacteriota bacterium
CCCCCACACCGACCATCGCTTTCGAAATCCTTCGCCGAAAGACAGACGGCGGCATCAATTTCACCGCCAGCCACAATCCACCCGAATACAACGGGCTGAAGTATTCGACCCCGGACGGCGCCCCGGCACTCCCCGAGGTGACAAAACAACTCGAGCGTCTGGCCGCCCGCTATCTCGCCGCCGGCGTGCCCGAACCAGGCCCCGCTCAGCCGGAGAGCTTTGAACAGATCGACCCGCGGCCTCCTTACTTGGAAACGCTGGCGCAAAAAATCGCCGTGAATGAAATCCGGCGTGCCGGCCTCCGAGTCGCCTACGACCCGCTGTACGGCACCGGTGCCGGCTATCTGGACCGCTTCCTGGCCGAGCATGGCATCGAGGTTCACACCTTGCACGCCCAGCGGGACGTCCTCTTCGGCGGGCACGCACCCGAGCCAGCAGACACCATCCTCGAGCCGCTGCGTCAGACCGTCCTCGAATCCGGCGCGCACGTCGGCCTCTCCACCGACGGCGACGCCGACCGCTTTGGCATCCTCGACCGCTCCGGCACGTTTGTCTCGGCCAACCACATCATCGCGCTTCTCCTCGACTACTTGCTCGAAACGCGGCCCGACTGGCCCCGCGGCGTCGCCCGCAGCGTCGCCACCACCCACCTGGTGGACGCGGTGGCTCGGCACCACAACGTTCTCGTCCACGAAACCCCGGTCGGATTCAAATACATCGGCGAACTGATCAAGCAGGACAAAATCACTATTGGCGGCGAGGAGAGCGCCGGCCTGAGCGTCTACGGCCACGTGCCCGAAAAGGACGGCATCCTCGCCTGCCTGCTGGTGGCGGAAATGGTGGCGCGCCGCCAGGCGCCCCTCGAAGAGCAACTGCAGGCGCTGTTCCGCAAAGTCGGCGCCTACTACCCGGTCCGCATCAATGTGCACTTGGAAGAGTCAGCCCACGAACGCATCACCGACCGCATCCAGCGCGACCCCAAGAGCTTCAATGGGCGCCGCGTCGTCAAGGTAAATCGCACCGACGGCCTGAAACTTCTGTTTGAAGATGAATCCTGGGTGCTGATGCGGCTCTCCGGCACCGAGCCCGTGGTGCGTTTCTATTGCGAAGCGCACTCGGAGAAGGACACTGCCGCTCTCGTCGAGGCGGCGCGGAAGTTCGTGCTGGAATGACCCCCGTCCCGAACCGCTCCCCCTCCCCCTGGCGCCGGCTCCTCCTGACTCTGCTCGGGCTGGCCCTCCTCGCCTTGGTCGTCCACACCGTCTTCGGCGAGCATGGCTACCTGGCACTGGCCCGCCAACGCGAAGAGCTAAAACGCCTCGAGCAGGAGATCGACCGGCTGGAAGAGGAAAACCGCCGGCTGGCGGAAGAAGTGCAAACCTTGAAGAGCGACCCGCGCGCCATCGAGCGCGTCGCCCGCGAGCAACTGAAGATGGCCCGCCCCGGCGAAAAAATCATCACCCTGCCGCCGGAGGAACCTCCCGCTGCCGAATCAGAGTCGCGCTCGAAAGAAAAACCCTAGCAGCCTGCCGAAAAACGTCGTTTCACTGTCATTCCGAGCCCTTGCGCGCCATGGCGGCGAGGAATCTGCTTTTTCTTCACTCCGTTGCCCCGGAAAAGCAGATTCCTCGCTACGCTCGGAATGACAAAGCGCGACTTTTTCAGCATCCTGTTAGGCCGCGGCTCCTGCCAGAAGCAGTGCGCTTGAACGCGTTCTTCTCTTGTGGGACAATTCTTCGCGGCGAGGAAATCCGATGGCCAAGAAAGGCTATTCCCGCATCGCGCTGGCTGCCGACCACGCCGGCTACCAGGTCAAGGAACGCATCAAGGAGACGCTGCAACAGGAAGGCTTCGAGGTGATTGATTTCGGCACCCACACGGCCGAGTCGGTTGATTACCCGGATTATGCCAAGCTGGTCGCGCAGAGCGTCTCGCAGGCCGAGAGCGACCGCGGCGTCCTGGTTTGCGGCACCGGCCTGGGCATGGCCATTACGGCCAATAAGTTCCGCGGCATCCGCGCTGCCACCTGCAACGACGCCTATACCGCCCGCATGGCCGCCGAGCACACCGACGCCAACGTGCTCTGCGTCGGCGCCCGGGTGGTGGATGCCGACCACGCCGTGGCCATCGTCCGCGAGTGGCTGAAAGGCAAGTTCGGCGGCGGCCGCCATCAGCGGCGCATCGACAAGATCGCTGAGATCGAGCGCGCCCAGCCCGCGCTCCCCGCGCGATGAAATCCTCCCACGCCAACCGAATGAACCGGCCCTTGAAAGAGGTCGACCCGGAAGTTTATGACGCCATCGGCGGTGAGACCCGCCGCCAGGCGGAAACCCTGGAGCTGATCGCCTCGGAAAATTTCACCAGCGAGGCGGTGCTGGAGGCCACCGGCTCCGTCTTCACCAACAAGTACGCGGAAGGCTACCCCGGGCGCCGCTACTACGGCGGCTGCGAGTTCGTCGATGTCGTGGAAACGCTGGCCCGCGAGCGCGCCAAGAGGCTGTTCGGCGCCGAGCATGCCAACGTCCAACCGCACTCCGGCACGCAGGCCAACATCGCCGTTTATGAAACCGTGCTCAAGGAGGGCGACCCGGTTCTGGGGATGGACCTCAGCCACGGCGGCCACCTGAGCCACGGCCACCCCTTGAACTTCTCCGGCAAACACTACCGGTTCATCCCCTACGGGGTGCGGCGCGACACGGAAACGATTGACTACGACAAACTGGAGCAACTGGCCCGCGAGCATCAGCCAAAACTCTTGGTGGCGGGCGCCAGCGCTTACCCGCGCACGATGGATTTCGAGCGCATGGCCGCCATCACGCGCGCCGTCGGCTGCCTGTTCATGATGGACATGGCGCACATCGCCGGCCTCATCGCCGCCGGCGTGCATCCCAGCCCGGTGCCGCACGCCGACTTCGTCACCACCACGACACACAAGACGCTGCGCGGCCCGCGCAGCGGGCTCATCCTGTGCCGCGAAGAGTTCGCCAAAGCGCTCGACAAAACCGTCTTTCCCGGCGAGCAAGGCGGGCCTCTGGTGCACGTGATTGCCGCCAAGGCCGTGTGCCTGAAAGAGGCCATGGAGCCCGAATTCGCCGCCTACCAGCGGCAGATCGTGGCCAACGCCCGGAAGCTGGCCGACACGCTGGCGGCGCGCGGTTTCCGCGTCGTCTCCGGGGGCACGGACACGCACCTGTTGCTGGTGGACGTCTACCAGCGCGGCATCATGGGACGGGATGCGGAAGCCTGGCTGGAGAAGGCTGGGATTACGGTGAACAAGAACGCCATCCCCTTCGACCAGTTGCCTCCTTTGAAGGCCAGCGGCATCCGCATCGGCACGCCGGCGCTCACGTCGCGCGGCATGCAGGAACCCGAGATGGAGCTCATCGGGAACTGGATGGCCGACGCGCTGGAACATATGGGCGACGGGCGCGTCATCGAACGCATCCGCGGCCAGGTGCGGGAGCTGACCTCCCGCTTCCCGCTCTACACCCTGCGACTGGAGGAGATGCAAGCCCCGACACGCACCCCGTAGCCGCTGCTCGGAGTGCCAGACCGATGAAAATCGCGATCGATATCCGACGCGTGAGCGACTACGGCGTCGGCACTTACACCCGCAACCTCGTCACCACTCTCGCCCGACTCGACCCGGAGAACTCCTACCTGCTTCTCGGCCGCCCCGTGGACTCGGATGAGCTGGGGCCGTTGCCCCAGAACTTCTCTCTGCTCGAATTCGCCCGCAGCGGCCCCGGCCTCCGACACGATTTGCAGCTCGGCTGGACGCTCGAGCGCCAGAAGGTGCACCTGTTCCACATGCCCTATCTGGCACCGCTGTGGCTCGTGCCCTGCCCCCACGTCGTCACCGTGCACGACACGGTGGAGTTTCTCGATTTCTCCGGCGACGGCGGTTCTCTGTCCGACGTGCTCAGTTTCTATCGAACGCGGCAACGGCTGCACCGCGCCCGCCGCATCCTCAGCGTGTCGCAGGCCACCCGGCGCGACCTGCAACGCCTGTTCGGGCTGCCCGGCGAGCGCATTGAAGTCGTCTACAACGCGCTCGATGCGCGCCTGGCGGAAGCGCCCCCGCCCGAAGAAGTGGAACGCGCGCTCGGCCGCTACTCCGTGCAGGAACCCTACCTGCTCTACACCGGCAACGCCCGGCCCCACAAGAACCTGCCGCGGCTCATCGAGGCTTTTGCGCTGGTGAAGGACGAGCTGCGCGAGCATCCGCGCTACGCCGAGCTCAAGCTCATCATCATCGGCGAGGAGTTGACCAAGCATCCCCAGTTGCGCCGCGCCGTGGTGAAGAGCCGCACGCAGGCCCACGTGCGCTTCCTGGGCTTCGTGCCGCCGCAGACGCTCAAAGTCTTCTATGCCCGCGCCTCCGCCTTCGTCTTTCCCTCCCTCCACGAGGGCTTCGGTTTGCCGCCGCTCGAAGCCATGGCGCAGGGGACTCCGGTGGTCACCTCGAATGTCTCCGCCCTGCCCGAAGTCCTGGGCGACGCCGCCCTGTTTGTGAGTCCGGAAAAGGTCTTCGACATCGGCCGCGGCATCCGCCAGGTGCTGTTGGATGACGAGCTGCGGAAAACGCTGATCGAGCGCGGCCGGCAGCAGGTGAAGCGCTTTTCCTGGGACGAGTCCATCCGCCAGGTCCTGCAAGTCTATCGGGACGCCGCGGCGAGTTAGCAGGGTACTCAGAAAGTTGCGCTTATCATTCCGAGCGGAGCGAGGAATCTGCTTGTCTGAGGCAACAGGTTGAAGAAAAAGCAGATTCCTCACCGCCAAGGCAGGCAAGGGTTCGGAATGACACGGGTATAGGTTTTTCAGCAACCGGCTAAGGCTCGATCTCCACCCAAAGCTCTTCTTCCCTCTCCCTGCCGAGAAGAAAAGCGCGGACGGGCCGGCTGGCCTCCGGCCGGGGCGAGACAATCACATAGGGGACGCCGGGATAGTACGCCTGCTCGCGGTCGCGCGCCGACGGCGCGTTGTCCCCCGTGGGATGGGAATGATAGATGCCGAGCAGCTCGAGCATCTCTGCCCGCAAGCGGCGGAAAATTTCGAAGAGCTCGCGCGCCGGGATTTCATAGGCAGAAGCGGAGGCCAGCGCGTTGGTAGCGGGAAAGACGTGGGTGACGCGCGCGCCACACCCGCCCAGCAGCCCGCAGCACTCCTGGGGAAGATGACGACGAGCCTCTTCGACCAGCGCCCGCCAGAGGCTGGCCGACAACTCGAGCCGCGTCACGACGGCGTCAACGTTCCGCTCGCCACTGCCGCCGGACGAAGGCCGGCACATCGAGGTCAGTTCCCTCCGCCGGCACTACAGACGGCACCGGCTGCCGGGTCACTCCGCCTCGAGCCGGGCTGGCCGGAGAAGCCGGCGCTTCGGCGACCCCGCGTGCCGGGGAGCGCGCCGGCACGCGCTTCTGGCTATCACGGAAGCCGGTGGCAATGACGGTGATTTTGACCCCGTCCTTCATGGACTCGTCGTGCACAGCGCCGAAGATGATGTTGGCGTCTTCGTGCGCCACCTTCTGCACCAGCGCGGAAGCCTCGTGCACTTCCTGCAGGGTCAGGTTGGACGAGCCGGTGATGTTGAGGAGCACGCCGCGCGCGCCCTGGATGGAGCCCTCTTCGAGCAAGGGGCTGGCGATGGCGCGCTCGGCGGCCTCGCGGGCGCGATGGGCTCCGCTGGCGATGCCCGTCCCCATCACGGCGAACCCCTGCCCCTTCATGATGGTGGTGACGTCGGCGAAGTCGCGGTTGATGACGCCGGGGATGGCGATGATGTCGGTGATGCCCTGCACAGCTTGCCGCAGGATGTCGTCGGCCAGGCGGAACGCTTCAAAGAAGCTCGTCCCCGGCTCGACCGCTTCCAAGAGTCGCTGGTTGGGGATGGCGATGAGCGTGTCGACGCAGGCAATCAGCTCGGCCAAGCCCTGTTCCGCCTGCAGCGCCCGCCGCCGGCCTTCGAAGGCGAACGGCTTGGTGATCACCGCCACCGTCAGCGCCCCCAGCTCGGAGGCCAGGTTGGCGATGATGGGGGCGGCCCCGGTGCCGGTGCCGCCGCCGAGCCCGGCGGTGATGAACACCATATCGGCGCCTTCCAGGGCCTCGACCAGCTTGTCGGTATCTTCGAGCGCGGCGGCGCGCCCGACATCCGGATTGTCGCCCGCCACCAACCACATGGACAGCTAGACGCCGAGTTGCAGCTTCAGAGGCGCCTTCGACTGCTTCAGCGCCTGCAAGTCCGTGTTGGCGGCCAGAAACTCCACGCCCTGGACGCCGGCGGCGATCATGCGGTTGACCGCGTTGCCGCCGCCACCGCCCACGCCCAGCACTTTGATGCGCGCGACATTCAGCTCCTCACCTGCTCCCGTCCTGCCGTTGCTCCCGTTTTTGCCGCCCCCCATGAGTTTGTTTCCCTCCTGTAGAGTATGCTCAGGCGCGAGCCGCCCAAGATTTTCCGTTCAAGAGATTGCGCAAGCGATGCACAAAACCGGAATTCTGGTTGCGTTGCAGTTCGCGCAGGCGGTTCGCGTGGAGGATCAAGCCCACCGCCACCGCGCAGGCCGGATTGGCCAACGTGCCGCTGGCGCCGAGCAAGCCGCGCCCCAGGCCCAGGCGCGCGGGCACGCGCAAAGTCTCAGCCCCCAGGTCTACCAGCCCTTCCAGTTGCGCGGCGCCGCCGGTCAGGACCACGCCGGCGGCCGGCAGGTGCTCCACACCGGCGCGCTCGAGGGAGTCGCGCAACAGCGCCAGCCACTCCTGCGCGCGCGGCTCGAGAATCTCACAAAGGGCGCGCCGGGAGATCACGCGCGCGGGCCGCTCCCCCATGCTGGCCACTTCAAACAGGGTGTCCTGGCTCGCGCCGTCCGCGGCGGCGCAGCCGTAGCTCCGCTTGAGCCGCTCCGCCTCCCACAAGGGCGTGCGCAGGCCGATAGCCACGTCGTTGGTAAAGTGCTCGCCGCCGACGGGAATGGTGCCGCTGACGCGCGGTGCCCCGCGCTCGAAGCTGAGCCAATCCGTGCTCCCGCCTCCGATGTCGACCACCACCACGCCCAGTTCGCGCTCATCCGGCGTCAAGCAGGCTTCGGCCGCCGCCAACGGCTCGAAGACTGTGTCCTCGACCAGCAGGCCGGCGCGGTTGACCGCCGCAATCAGGTTCTGCGTCGCCGTGGCCGCCGCGGTCACGATGTGGACGTTCACTTCCAGCCGGCGGCCCAGCAGGCCCAGCGGGTCGCGGATGCCGTCCTGATAGTCAAGCAGAAATTCCTGCGGCAGCACGTGCAGCAGCTCCTGCTCGGGGGGCAGCGAGACGCTCCGGGCGGCCTCGATGGCGCGGCGGATGTCCTCCGGGACAACCTCGCGAACCCGCGGAGCGAGAGGAATGCCGCCGCGACTGTTGACGCTGCGAACGTGGCTTCCCGCCACACCAATCACGGCGCTGTCCACGGCCGTCCCCGCGGTGCGCTCCGCAGCCTCGACCGCCTGGCGGATGGCTTCCACGGCGGCGTTGAAGTTCACCAGGGTGTCCTTGCGGAAGCCTCTCGACTCCTCCAGGCTGGCCGCGCGCAGCTCCAAGCGTCCGTCGGTCCGGCGCTCGCAGATCAACACGGCGACCTTGCTGCTGCCGACATCGAGCGCCACCAGCGGCCGTCCGTTCGCCTTCATGGCTTCGCACTCTCCGCCGGTGCCTCCGGGTTCAACACCATCTGGCCGCGATAGCGCAGGTCAACGGAGCGCACGGCCTCGGCGCTGCCCTCAAGCAGCGAGCGGTGCTGGAGGAAGGTTTCGAATTTCTCCTGATAGCGGTCGCGCCCAAAAATCAGCCACACCACGCCGTCGGCCTGGCCGAGGCTGGCGCGGAGGTTTTCGGTGTCGCTCAAGTCGACTTCCGACAACTGCCGGCTGTAGGCCTTGTCGCCGCGGCCAAGATCGGCAATGAAATCGAGATAGATCTGAACGCGCTCGCGCCGCGTGTCGAGGGGAAGGCCTTCCGGCAGGCCGGCGAGCACCGGGAAGCTGTAGGAAGCTCCCTCGGGGATGGGGAGCAAGACTCCCTCGCCGTCAACCAGCCACAACGAGGCGGCCTGGCGAACGAAGGCGACCGGCGTGCGCTGCCGCAAGGACACGCGCAGCCGATTGGGGAGCAAACGTTGAACAGTCGCGGCCTCCACCCAGGCGATTTCATTGAGACTTTCGCGCCGAGCCTCCAAGGGAATCACGAAGACGCTCTGACCGATGTCGGCCGCAAAGCGCTCGCGGACCACCTCTGGGGAGACTTGCGTGGCACCGATAACTTCCACGGCCTCGAAGCCCGCCAGCCGAAAGATGGGGGACGTGGTAGCAAACTGATACACAGAGAACCCAGTCCCGGCCACGGCAACCAAAGCTGCCACAACGAGGAGAACACGGGCGGCGAGAACGAGCACTCTTTTCCAGGAGGAGCGGCGGCGCACCTCGACCGGCCGGCGCGGGCGGTGGTAGCGCTCCGCGTCGTCTTCCCACTCGTGGTTGACGGGTTTGGTTGCGTTGGCCATGGTCAGTTCTTCCAGATAATCACTTCTTCTTCCAGTTCGTAGCCGAAGGCCTGGCGGATGCGCTCTTTGACGTAGTCAATCAACCGCAGCAGGTCGTCGGCCGTGGCCTGAAAGCGGTTGACGAAGAAATTGGCGTGGCGCTCGGAGACGATGGCACCCCCCACGCGGTGTCCCTTGAGAGCCAGCTCGTCAATCATCTTGCCTGCCGAGGCGCCGGGCGGATTTTTGAAAATGCAGCCGGCACTCTTTTCGTTCAGGGGTTGAGAAGCGCGCCGCTTTTCGTTGCACATCTTGATGGTGGCCAGAATTTCCTCATAGGGCTTGGCCGGCAGCTCCAGTTCGACAGCCACCATGACGTCACTCGGGGCAAAGGCCGTGTGCCGATAACGGAATCCGGCTTCGCTGGCGGGGACGGTCTCGATGGTGCGGGTCGCGGCGCGGAAGAGGTCAAGGCGGCGGACGAACTGGCCGATTTCAATCCCGTAGGCGCCGGCATTCATCCGCAACGCCCCGCCCACCGAGCCCGGCACGCCGATCAAGCCTTCCATCCCGCCCAGGTTGCGCTTGGCGCACTCCATCACCGTGCGGCCCAGATCGGCGGCCGCGGGAACGCGCACTTGGTTTCCGGCGAACTCCAGCCGCGCGTTCTTCGAGGCGAGATGGAGCGCAAGCCACGGGAGCTCGCCGTCGCCCACCAGCAAGTTCGTGCCGCCGCCCACGAAGCGCCAGGGCGCGCCCTCGCGGCCGAGCAGGGCGACCAGATCAGGCAGGTGCTGCAGCTGATGAATCACCAGCACATCGGTCGTGCCGCCGACAGCCAGCGAGGTCCAGCCGGCCAACTGCTCGTCGCGGCAGTGCTCGACGCCGAGCTCGGGCAGGGCCGCCAGGAGTTGCGGGTTCTCAATGCGCATTCGCAACCCCCACGGCCGACGGCAGCCGCGCCACCAGCTCCTCGGCGACCTTCCAGATGCTGCCCGCGCCGACGGTCAGCAACGCATCACCGCTTTGGACATGACGCAGGACAGCCTCCATCGCCTCCGCAATCTCGGGATGACACTCTACCTGCTTGTGCCCGGTCGCCGCGATGGCCTCGGTCAGCGCTTGTCCCGTGACACCAGGCAGAGGCGGCTCACTGGCCGCGTAGATTTCCGTCATGACCAGGACGTCGGCTTCATCAAAGCAATGCAGAAATTCCTCCCAGGAGTGCCGGGTGCGCGTGTAGCGGTGCGGCTGGAAGAGCACCACCAGGCGCTTGAAGCCGCAGCCGCGGGCCGTGGCCAGCAGGGCGCGAATCTCGGTGGGGTGGTGGGCGTAGTCGTCAATCAGGGTGACGCCGCCGACCGAAGCCTTGACTTCGAAGCGCCGGCCGACGCCAGCGAAGCGGGAGAGGCCGCGGCGCAGGCGTTCAGTGGGCAGATTCAATTCGCGCCCCACCGCCAGCGCCGCCACGGCGTTGCGCACGTTGTGGAGGCCGGGGACGCGCAGGCGGAAGCGTCCCAGGTCGGCGTTGCCTGCGCGTACCTGGAACTCGCTCGTCCAGCCCTTGAGCTCAACGTTGGTCGCGACCAGGTCGGCCTCGCCGGCCGTGGCGTAGGTGACCACGCGGCGCTTGATGCGGGGGAGGATGGCGCGTAGGTGCGCGTCATCGGTGCAGAGGATGGCGGCACCATAAAAGGGAACCTTGTTGATGAAGGCCACGAAGGCGTCCTGAATATCGGCCAAATCAACGTAGTGATCGAGGTGTTCCCGGTCGATGTTGGTCACGACGGCGATGACGGGAGCCAGCAGGAGGAAGGTGCGGTCGCTTTCATCCGCCTCGACGACGATCCATTCGCTCTTGCCCAGGCGGGCGTTGGTGCCGGCCTGATTGACGCGGCCGCCCACGACGAAGGTGGGATCGAGGCCGGCATCGGCCAACATGGCGGCGATCATGGAGGTGGTGGTGGTCTTTCCGTGGGCGCCGGCGACGGCGATGCCGTACTTCAGCCGCATCAGCTCGGCCAGCATCTCGGCGCGCGGGATGACGGCAACTTGCTGCCGATGGGCCTCTTCGACTTCGGGATTGCTGGGCGGGACGGCTGTGGAGACCACCACGACTTGCGCGCCTTCGATGTTGGCCGCGCGGTGGCCTTCGGCAATGCGCGCGCCCAAGCGGGCCAAGCGCTCGGTGGTCGGCGACGAACGCAGGTCGGAACCGGAAACGGTGTAGCCCAGGTTGAGCAGGACTTCAGCGATGCCGCTCATGCCGATGCCGCCGATGCCGACAAAGTGGATGTGCTGGCGGGGCGGATAGTGGAGGCGGGTGGGGGTCATCGGGCTACGCTCTCCACCAAGTCGGCAATGCGGGCGGCGGCGTCGGGCACCGCCAGGCGGCGTGCGGCGGCTTCCATTTGGGCAAGCTGCTCGGGGTGTTGGAGAAGGTCGAGGATGGCAGCAGCGAGTCGCGCCCCGGTTAATTCGCCTTGCGGGAGCAGCCGGGCGGCGCCGGCGCGCACGAAAACCTCCGCATTGCGCAACTGGTGCTGCTCGGCGGCGTGGGGATACGGGACCAGGATGGCGGCGCGGCCGGCGGCGGCCAGCTCGGCCACCGTGCTGGCGCCGGCGCGGCAGATCACCAGGTCGGCCTCGGCAAAGCAGGCCGGCATATCGTTGATGAAGGGCCGCACATCGGCTTGAATCTCCCGGCGCGCATAGGCGACGCGCACGGCATTATAGTCGCGTTCGCCGGTCTGGTGGATGAACCGCAGGGGGATGCCGCTGGCCGACAAAGAATCGAGCGCATCCATCAGAGCCTGGTTGATAGCCAGCGCGCCGCGGCTGCCGCCGAAGATGAGCAGAGTGAAGGGGAGCTGGTGCTCTTTCGGCGGAACGTCGAAGAACTCCTTTCGCACGGGGCTACCGGTGCGGACGGCTTTGGCGCCGAAGCGCGCCTGCGTCTCCTCGTAGCTGACGGCGGCGCGGGTGACCAGCGGGGTCAGGAGCCGGTTCGTCAGCCCGGGCTCGGCGTTGGGCTCAAACAAAACCGTGGGGGTACCGCCGACCGCGGCAACAAACATCACCGGGCCCGCGGCGTAGCCGCCGACGCCGAAGACAACGGCAGGCGCAAGCTCGCGCAAGAGAGACCGGCTCTGCCAGAGGCCCTGCGGAAGCAGCCACAGGCTGCGCAGCTTGCCCGCGGCGCCCACGCCGGCGAAGCCAGCCGCGCGCAGCGTGCGCAAGGGATAGCCCGCCGCCGGCACGAGGCGGCTTTCGAGGCCGTTCTGCGTGCCGACGAAAACAATTTCATGCTGCGGGTTGCGCCGGCGCAGCTCTTCTGCCACCGCGAGCGCGGGGAAGATGTGGCCGCCGGTGCCGCCGCCCGCCATCATCACCTTCATCGCCTCATTCCGTTATCAGTCCACATGCTGGCTGATGTTGAGCAACAGTCCCATACCGAGCAGCATGGCCAAGAGGTCGCTGCCTCCATAGCTGATGAAAGGCAGCGAAATGCCTTTGGTGGGGAGCAGGCCCAGCACGACGCTCAGGTTGATGTAGGCCTGGCCCACCATCATCACGGTTACACCGACAGCGAGCAACCGGCCCAGGCCGTCGGGCGCCTGCGCGGCGACGCGCAGCCCGCGCCAGCCGAGGATGCCGAACAAGACCACGATGGTCGCTGCGCCGAGCAGGCCCAGCTCTTCGGCTATCACGGCAAAGATGAAATCCGTATGGGCTTCCGGGAGGTAGAACAACTTCTGCTTGCCGTCCATCAGCCCGACACCGGTGAAGCCGCCCGAACCCACGGCCAGCAACGACTGGATGGCCTGAAAGCCGGAGCCCTGCGGGTCGGAGTAGGGGTCGAGAAAAGCGCGAATGCGGGCCATGCGGTAGGGGACGCGCACGATCAAGAAATAGAAAGCCGGGGCGGCAGCGAGGAAGAGGTAGAGCAGATAACGCAGGCGCATACCCGCGGCGAAGAACATGGCGCCGGCGATGGCGGCCAGGACAGCGGCGGTGCCCAGGTCGGGCTCGACGAGCACCAGCAGCACCATGACGGCGGTGACGAAGCCGGCAGGCAGCAGCGTGTTGGGCATGTCGTCGATGGCGTGACGCCGGCGCTGGAGGAAGTAGGCGAGAAAGAGAATCAGGGCCAGCTTCGCCAACTCCGAGGGCTGGAGGGAGAGCATTCCCCAGCGAACCCAGCGATGGGTGCTGCGAGAAGGGTCGAGAAAGAGGACAGCGGCCAGGAGCGCGATAACCACGAAAAGCACGGGGAAGACCACGTCGGGCTGGCCGAAGCGGCGGTAGTCCACCTGGAGAACGAGCAGGAGTGCCCCTGCGCCCAGAGCCACCCAGAGCAACTGCCGCAGCAGGAACATGGCCGGACGGCCGAACATTTCGTCGGCGTAGACGGCCGAGGCGCTGAAGACCATCACGATGCCGGTCATCACCAGCAGGAGCGTGACCACCAAGAGCGTGCGATCGGGCTGGAAAGGTTTTGCCATCGCTTAGGACGCTCGCTCCAGGCGCAGCCGGTGGACTTCTTGCTTGAACACCCGGCCGCGATGCTCGAAGTTCTCAAACTGGTCGAAGCTGGCGCAGGCGGGCGCCAGCAGAACGGTGTCGCCGGGCTGGGCGACGGCCGCCGCGCGCACGACGGCTTCGGGCAACGTCTCCAGGAGCTCACACGGCAGGCCGTTGCGGAGCTGGGCGGCAATTTTTTCCCGCGCCGCGCCGATGAGCAGCACGTGGCGGGCGCGCTGGCGCAGCGGCTGGCGCAGAGGACGGTAATCGGACCCTTTGTCTTTGCCACCCAGGATGACGATGAGGTTCGAGTCGAAGGCCTCGATGGCCTTCAGGGCGGCGTCAACGTTGGTGGCTTTGGAATCGTTGTAGAAGCGGACGCCGCCGACGTCCGCGACGAACTCCAGACGGTGCTCCACGCCTTCGAAGGCGGCGACGGCGGCGCGAATGCGCTCGGCGGGGACGTCGAGCACGCGCGCGGCGCAGACGGCAGCCAGGACGTTTTCCAGGTTGTGCTGGCCGCGCAAGCGGATTTCTTCGCGGGGCAGGACGCGCTCGCGCACCGGCCCATTAGCGTAATTCACCCAACCGTCTTCGACGAAACTGCCGACGTCGAGCCGGCGCTGGCGGCTGAACCAGAAGCGCTGCGCGCGGACTTCGGGGGCGAGCTCGGCGCAGTAGCGGTCATCGGCGTTGAAGATGGCGAAGTCGTCCTGGCGCTGATAGCCGAACAGGCGGGCCTTGGCGGCGACGTAATCGCTCATGGCGGCGTGGCGGTCGAGGTGGTCGGGAGTGATGTTGAGCAGGGCGGCGACGCGGGGGCGAAAACTGGTGATGGCTTCAAGCTGGAAGCTGCTGACTTCAACGACGTTGATGGTGTCGTCCCGCGCGGTTTCGACCAGGCCGATGAGGGGAAAACCGATGTTGCCGCCCACCTGCACGCGGCGCCTGGCGTCGCTGAAAATCTTGCCCAGCAGGGTGACGGTGGTGGTCTTGCCGTTCGAGCCGGTGACGGCGACGACGGCGCCGCGCAGGAAGCGCCAGGCGAGCTCCAGCTCGCTGATGATTTCAATCCCCTTCTGGCGCGCCTGGGCCAAGACAGGCAGGGTGAGGGGGACGCCAGGGCTCGGGACGATGAGGTCAGCCTGAAGAAAGCTGGCCTCGCGGTGGCCGCCGCACTCGACGCGGACGCCCAGCGCGCGCAGTGCGCTCGGTTCCTCGCCTAGGGCGCTCTCCGGCCGCTGCTCACTGACGGTCACCCGAGCGCGGCGCGCGGCCAGGAAGCGCGCGGCCGCCGCGCCTGTCCGGGCCAGGCCGACGACCACGACGTTTTTATCCGCGAGTTCCACGCTTGTTTTCACCGCAGCTTCAGCGTGCTCAAGGAAAACAGGGCGAAGACCAGAGCCACAATCCAGAAGCGAATGATGATTTTCGATTCCGGCCAGCCCAGGAGCTCAAAGTGATGGTGGAGGGGCGCCATGCGGAAGATGCGCCGGCCGCGCAGCTTGAAGGAGGCCACCTGCACAATCACCGAGAGGGCTTCGATGACGAAGATGCCGCCGATGAAAAAGAGCAGAATTTCCTGCTTGATGATGACGGCGACGGTGCCGATGGCGCCGCCGAGGGCAAGCGAGCCGACGTCGCCCATAAAGATTTCCGCCGGGTGGGCGTTGTACCAGAGGAAGCCGAGGCTGGCGCCGGTCATGGCGCCGCAGAAGACGGTGAGCTCGGCTACCTGGGGCATTTTGGAGAGGTCGAGGTAGTCGGCCAAGCGAGCGTGGCCGCTGACATAGGTGAGGGCGGTGAGGGCGCCGGCGGCGATGCCCACGCAGCCGATGGCCAGGCCGTCGAGGCCATCGGTGAGGTTGACGGCGTTGGAGGAGCCGACGAGAACCAGGGTGACAAAGACGAGAAAGGGCGCGGCGGCCAGCGGGTAGAGGAACCAGCCATCGAGCAAGGAATCAATCACCAGGTCGGGGCGGACGCGCTTGAAAAAAGGAAAGAGAATCTCGGTGGAATAGAGGCCGTCGCGGAAGCTGAGCAGGACGGCGGCGATGGCCAGCGCGGTGATCAATTGAAGGCCAAACTTGGCGCGGGCGCGCTGACCTCGACTGTGGCGGCGGGCAATCTTCAGGTAGTCGTCGGAAAAGCCGACGGCGGCGAAGGCGAGCAAGCCGAACAGGGCCAGCCAGAAGAAGCGGTTGGTGAGATTGGTCCAGAGCAAGGCGGGGATGACGATGGAGATGACGATGAGCACGCCGCCCATGGTGGGCGTGCCGGCCTTGCCGCTGTGGGCGGGGACTTCTTCCCGGATGTACTGCGCGATCTGAAACTCTTTGAGGCGGCGGATGAGCCAGGGACCCAAGGTCAACATGAGAAAGAGAGCGGTGAACCAGGCCAGCGCGGTGCGGACGGTGATGTAGCGGAAGACATTGAGGGGGAACCAGTAGGGCTGCAACCACTCGTAGAGGAGGTGGTAGAGCACGCGCCTACTCCTTGCGCTTGTTGGCGAAGGCGGGCCGGGCGTTGGGCGCAAAGCGCTCGCGCAAAGTGTCGAGCACGGTTTCGAGCGCGACGGCGCGCGAGGCTTTGAGCACCACCCAGTCGCCTTCCTGCACGGTGTCGGCCAGCCAGTCGGCCGCTGTGTCCTTGGTGTCGAAGAAGAGCGCGCGGCGGCTCGCGAAGCCGGCGGCGACGGCGCCTTCTATGAGGGAGCGAGCGTCGCCGGTGACGCCGGCGAGGAAATCAATGTTACCCAGCGCGGCGACGGCCTGGCCGGCCTGGCGGTGGAGCTCGGGCGAGGCCGGGCCGAGCTCCTTCATTTCACCCGCCACAAGGAGGCGACGGCGAGCACTGGGAGTTCGGCTGAGCGCTTCGGCCATGGCGGCCAGGGCGCGGGGGTTGGAGTTGTAGGCATCGTTGACGACAGTGAAGCCGGCGGGAAAGCGGATGCGCTCGCCGCGCAAGGAAGCGGGCTCGAAGCGGCCGAGCACCTGAGCGGCCTGGGCGGGCTCAATCTGGAGGAGGCTGGCCACGGCAAAGGCAGCGAGCGCGTTGGCGGCGTGCTGGCGGCCGGGGAGTTGGAGGGTGAGGCGAGCGCGCTTCGCGCCCAGCACGAGGTCGAAGGCCGAGCCTTCGCAGCCACGGTCGTCGAGGTTCTCGGCGCGGACTTCAGCGGGATTGTTCATCCCGAAGCGGAGAATCTTGCCGGAGAAACCTTCGGCGAAGCGGGTAACGTAAGGGTCGTCGGCATTGAGCACTGCAATGGCGGGCGGAGCCAGGCCGCGGATCAGTTCCTGCTTCGCCTCGGCAATCTGCTCGACCGAGCCGAAGAACTCCAGGTGGACGGGGGCGACGTTGGTGACGAGCCCGATGTTGGGCTCGGCGACGGCGCAGAGCTTGGCCAGCTCGCCCCTGTGGGCCATGGCCATCTCCAAGACGGCCAGTTCGTGCTCGGCGCGGAGGCGCAAGAGGGTGAGCGGGACGCCGTACTCATTGTTGAGGTTGCCTTCCGACTTGAGAAGTTTGTAGCGGGTGGCGAGGAGGGCGGCGAGCATTTCTTTGGTGGTGGTCTTGCCGGTGCTGCCGGTGACGCCGATGAGGGCGCGGCCCCAGGCGCGGCGGGCCGAGAGGGCGAGCGCTTGCAAGGCCTGGAAGGTGTCGAGGACACCGATGAGGTGTTTATGCATTTCGGCGGGGTAGGTCATGCGGCGTTCTTCGCTGACGACGGCGACAATGGCGCCGCGGTCGAGGGCCTGGCGGACGAACTCATGGCCGTCGTGGCGGGGGCCTTTGATGGCGATGAAGGCCTCGCCGGGGCGGAGCGTGCGGGAATCGATGGAGAAGCCGGCGACGGGGCGGTGAGCGAGCGAGAAGGGGGCGCCCACGCGGAGCGCATCGCCGATTTTGCCCACCGTCCACTGCATTCAGTTCTCTTGCACCTCCGCTAGCGGGTCGTTGAGCCGGCTGTCTCGGCTTGCAGGAAGCCGCGGCGGGCGAGCAGGCGGCGCGCCACCTCGGCGTCGCTCCAGGGTTCGACGCGGTCGCGAAAGACCTGGGTGTCCTGGTGGCCCTTGCCGGCGAGCAGGACGATGTCGGTGTCGCGGGCGAGCTCGAAGGCGCGCTCGAAGGCGCGCTCGCGGTCGAGCTCGATGAGGTAGTTGCCCTCGGCCTTCTGCACACCGACCACGATGTCGTTGATGATGCGGACGGGGTCTTCCGAGCGGGGGTTGTCGGTGGTGAGAATGACGAGGTCGGCGAGGCGGCCGGCGATTTCGCCCATGATGGGGCGCTTGGTGCGGTCGCGGTCGCCGCCGGAGCCGAAGACGATGATGACGCGGCCGCGGGCGAGGGCGCGGGCGGTTTCGAGGAGGTTGGTGAAGGCCAGGTCGGTGTGGGCGAAATCCACGACGACGGTGAAGGGCTGACCGGCGTCGATGCGCTCGAAGCGTCCGGGGACGCGTTCCAGGGCGCGGAGGCCGGCGGCGATGGTGTCGAGCGGGAGGCCGAGGCCGTAGGCCGTGGCGGCGGCGGCGAGTAGGTTGGAAAGGTTCGAGCGGCCGACGAGAGCAGATTCAATCTCGACGGTGCCGGCAGGGGTTTGGAGGACGAAGGCGATGCCGGAAGAAGTCAAGCGGGGCCGGCGGGCGGTGACAGCGTCGGCGTTGCGCTCGAGGCTGTAGAGAACGACGCGGCCGCGGGAGATTCGCTTCAACTCCTCGCTGCGGGGGTCGTCGGCGTTCAGGACGGCCAGCGGGGGCGGCGGGGCGCCGAGGCCGAGGAAGAGCTGCTTTTTGGCGTTGAAGTAGTCGTCCATGGTGTGGTGGAAGTCGAGGTGGTCGCGGGCCAGGTTGGTGAAGACAGCAGCGGCGAAGGGACAGGCGTAGACGCGCTCGAGGGCGAGGCCGTGGGAGGAGACTTCCATGACCACCCAGCCGGCGCCGGCATCGCGCAGTTCGGCGAGGAGGCGCTGGAGGTCGAGCGATTCGGGAGTGGTGTTGGGGGCGGGCTGGCGGCCGCGGGCGGTGTGGTACTCGATGGTGCCCAGGAGGCCGACCTGGTGGCCGGCGGCGCGGAGGATGGACTCGAGCAGGAAGGTGGTGGTGGTCTTGCCGTTGGTGCCGGTGACGCCGATGAGCTTCAAGGCGCGGGCGGGATGGGCGTAGAAGTTGGCGGCGGCCGGGGCGAGGGCGCGGCGCGCCGAGGCGACCTGAACCCAAGGAACCGAGAGGCCGGCGGGACGCGAGCGTTCGCTGAGGATGACGGACGCGCCGGCACGGACGGCCTGGGGAACGAACTGGTTGCCGTCCGCCTTCTCGCCCACGATGGCGACGAAGGCGTCGTCGGGGCGGACCTGCCGGGAGTCGTAGCTGAGGCCGGTCACCCGGAGCCGGGGCGAGGCGATGAGGCCGCGGACATCGAGGCCGGCCAGCAGTCTTGCTAGTTCCATGGATTCAAACCTTTCATTCTACTCCGGTTTCACATCGGTTGCTCGGGCGCTCGGGGGAGCGCGGACTGGAAATGAAGCCACAGGCGGCTGCCGCGGGGGACGCGGGTGCCGGGGACAGGCCGCTGCGAGACGACCACGCCGCTGCCACTCATGACAGCTTCGAGTCCGAGGCGGGTGCACTGCTCGCCGACGGCGCGCAAGGATTGGCCGACGAAGTCCGGAACCAAGATGGTGTCAGTGTCGTTGACCACGACGACGGTGGCGCCGGGCGCCGCGGCGTCAGGCTTCGACCACGCGGAGGCCGGGGGTGGCGGGGAAACTTCTCCGCCGGCGGCACGGACGAAACCGGCCGGCCGGGGTTGCGTCAAGAGGCCAGGTTCGACGGCTTCGGGAGGCGCGTCGGGCCAGGAGCCGGGCTCGATGGGGTTGGGCTGAAAGTCACGGACGGCGGCACGTTCGAGCGCGGGTCGAGCGGGAGCGGGCGGGACAGGCAGGTCGGGCGGGACGTTGAGGTAGGCGAGAACGCGCTCGACAACAGCGCGGAAGACGGGGGCGGCGACTTCGCCGCCGTGGTAGAGGGGGCCGCGGGGGGAGTCGAGGACGACGACGACGGTGACGGCGGGGTTCTCGACGGGGGCGAAGCCGGTGAAGGAGGCGATGAAGTCGGTGCGGGAGTAGGTGCCGGAGGCGTCAATCTTCTGCGCCGTGCCGGTTTTGCCCGCGGCGGAGTAGCCGAGGGGCTGGGCAGCACGGCCCGTGCCCTGCGTCACCACCCCTGCCAGCATCCGGCGCAGCTCCTCAGCGACTCTCACACTTATGATGCGCTGACGAAGCGGTTCGTGCAGCGGTTCGAGCTGCGCGCCGCGAAAAATTTCAGCGACGATGCGGGGTTGAATCCAGGTGCCGCCGTTGGCGATGGCGGAGGTAGCGGCGGCAAGCTGCAGGGTGGTGATGCCGACTTCCTGGCCCATGGAAATGGCGCCGATGGAGATGCGGGACCAGTTCGAGGCGGGGCGGAGGAGGCCGGCGCTTTCTGCGGGCAGCTCGATGCCGGTCGCCTGGCCGAAGCGCCACTGGCGGATGTGGTCGTACATTTTCTGGTTGCCCAGGCGGAGGCCGACCTTGATGGCGCCGACGTCGCTCGACTGGTACATCACCTCGCGGAGGTTGAGGAGGCCGAAGGGTTTGTGGTCGCGGATGCGGTGGCCGGCGATGTAGATGGCGCCCTGCTGGCAGTCAACGACCTCGAGCGGGTCGGTGACGCCCTCTTCCAGGGCGGCGGCGAGGGTGACGACCTTGAAGGTGGAGCCGGGCTCGTAGGCCAGGCTGAGGGCGCGGTTCAGGTGGTGGGGCGAGGGGACAGCAGTGGGGTCGTTGGGGTTGAAAGTGGGGTAGTTGGCCAGAGCGAGGAGTTCGCCGGTGTGGGGGTTCTGAACGAGGATGGTGCCGCTCGAAGCCTGGGTGCGTTCGATGGCAGCGGCGAGTTCGGTCTCGGCGATGAACTGGATGTTCTGGTCGAGGGTGAGGGCGACGCTGGCGCCCTCGGAGGGGACATCGTTGCGGCGCTCGAACCAGCGGCGGCGGCCATCGGCGCTGACCAGGAGACGCTGGGGGCGGCCGCGGATGAGCTTGTCGAGGGAGTACTCGATGCCCGCCAGGCCGTCTTCGTCGAGGCCGACAAAACCCAGGACGTGGGCGGCGAGGTGGCGCTTGGGGTAGAAGCGCTTGTGCTCGCGCTGGAGGTAGATGCCGGGGAGGTTCAGGGCGCGGACGCGCTCGGCCTGCGCGGCGTCGAGCTTGCGCTTGACCCAGAGGAAGGAGCGGCGGGAGCGGAGGCGGTCTTCCAGCTCCGTGGGGTCGAGCGCAAGGGCGGAGGCCAGGGTGCGGGCGGCAGCGGCGGGGTCGGAAACCTCGGTGGGGACGGCAAAGACCGATTCGACGCTGATGCTGACGGCCAGTTCGTTGCGGTGGCGGTCGTAGAGGACGCCGCGCTTGGGGGTGATTTCCAGCGTGCGCTGCTGCTGGCGGCGAGCCTGTCCGGCCAGTTCGGGGTGGCGGACGACCTGGAGCTCAATCAGCCGAGCGAAGATGAGGCCAAGCCAGAGGGAGGCAAGCGCGCCGAGAACGACTATCCGTGTTCGCGAAGGCGCCGCTGCCGACCGCATCC
>JACPRL010000017.1 GCA_016189965.1 Acidobacteriota bacterium
CGGGTTGAGCTGCTGCTCAATCCACTGGGCCAGGCCCATCTGCTCGAGGCGCTCCACCTCGCCCGGCCGCGGGCCGAAGGCCAGCCGGTTCAGCGCATGGAAAATCTTTTCCCGCTCGCTCAGCCCGGTTTCGGGAATGACGATTCGGTGGCGGCCGGGGGTGCTTGCGGCTGGACTTCCAACTAGGCCAGATGGCCACAGCAGCAGCGCCGCCATCCCGGCGGCCAACAATGGCCTCGCGCGCGTCTTGTTCATCCCTGCCCCCTGCCCTGCAATCAAGAATTCTCTTCCTAGCCTGGTTGAACCCCGGAACCCTGAAAAAGTTTCGGTCCGCGCGCCCTCAGGCGCGGGGGTGAGCTTTGTCGTAAACCTCCATCAGTTGCTTGATGGACACTGACGTGTACTTCTGCGTTGTGGAGAGCGAGCGATGGCCGAGCAGCTCCTGGATGGCGCGCAAATCGGCGCCTTCGGTGAGCAGGTGCGTGGCAAAGGCGTGGCGCAGCGCGTGCGGGTGCAAGTCCCAGTTGGGGTCGAAGAGCTTGCCGTACTTCTTGACGATGAGCCCCAGCCCGCGCGGGGTCAGCCGCCGGCCCCGCTGGTTGATGAACACCGCGTCCGCTTCCCTGCCCTTGTGCCCCGCCAGGATTTCCTCCCGTGCTTCGAGCCAACGGTCGAGCGCCGCCGCCGCCTTCGACCCGAAGGGCACCAGGCGCTCCTTGCGGCCCTTGCCGCGCACGCGCAGCATCTGCTCTTTACGGTTGACGTCGGCGGGGTTCAGGCCTACTAGTTCGCTGGCCCGCAGGCCGGAGGCGTAGAGCAGCTCGAGCAGAGCGCGGTCGCGGCGGATGAGCGCGCGGGCGCGTGCATCGCGTTCGGCCGCGGGACGAGCCGAACGCAGCTCGGCGCAGGTGTCCAGGAAACGATTGACCTGTTCGGCCGTGGGCACGCCCGGCAGGCGCTGCGGCAGCCGCGGGGTGCGCACCAGCCGCGCCGGGTTCTCCTCGAGCCAGCCTTCCCGCACGCAGAACTTGAAGAACGAGCGCAGCGCCGCCAGCGTGCGGGCCACCGAAGTCTTCTGCCGGTTGCGGCTGTAGAGGTGGCCCAGATATTCGCGGATGACCAGATGGTCTACTTCTTCCAGCCTGGGCTCCAGTACGCGACCGCGGCGGTCGGGGATGGCCAGATAGCTGCGGAACTGTTCGAGGTCGCTGCGATAATTTCGCAGGGTGTGGGGCGAAGCGTTGCGCTCATCGCGCAGGTAGGCGAGGAACCGCTCGAGGGCCTGGCGCATCAGTGCGTCGCCACCGGCACGCCGAGGTTCTCGCGCACCACCGGGCTTCTAGCGCCTCGATTGCCCGCTGGCCTTGAGGTGGTCAAAGCGTTTTGCAGTTGCACTTTCCCAGAAATTATACAGAATGGCGCCAGTCAGCAGAAGCGCACCGGCCAAACAGCCGTGGAGGAGCGCCGATGAACGCTAAAAAGTACGTGCTCGCCGCCCTGGGCGTGTTTGTGGCCTATTCCGTCCTGGGCTATCTGATCCACGAAGTATTGTTGGCGGCCGACTACGCGCCGCTGCTCGGCACGGTGGTGCGCGCGGAGGAGGAGTTCATTCCGCGCCTGCCCTTCCTCTATCTGGGCAACTTGGTTTTTGTGCTGGCCTTCTGCCTGGTCTACGTCAAGGGGTACGAACCGGGTAAGGGCTGGATCGGGCAAGGGCTGCGCTTCGGCCTCATCCTGGCGGCGCTGCTCGCCCCGGTGGCCATCACCGGCTACGTTGTCTATCCGGTGCCCGGGCTGCTGGCGCTGAAATGGGTGGTGCTGGGCACAGTGCAGATTCTGGTTTCGGCGCTGGTCGCGGCGGGCATCTACCGAGCCGAAGCCTGAGTGATTCCCGGCGGACTTCGGAGAGGAGCAGCCCATGGCTCACATACGCCCTATTCCTCGCGAGCGTGCGGCACTCGTGCTGCGCAGCTTGTATGACAGCCTCGCCAAGCAGCTCGGCGCCACGCCGAAGCTCTTCCAGACCATGGCCCACCGGCCGGAGCTGCTGCTGACTTTTGCCAACGTGCACAGGGAGCTCTGGACGGGCGGCGCGGTGGACACCGGGCTGAAGCGGCTGGCGGCGCTGCGCACGGCAGCACTGAACCGCTGCCGCTACGCCCGGACGTTGCACGCCAAGGCCGCCGCAAGCGCCGGCGTGAGCGCCGAGCAGGTCGCCGCGCTGGAGCGCGACGACTGGGAGGCTTCGGGGCTGTTCGACGAGCGCGCCCGCGCCGTCCTCCGCCTGGCGGAAACCGTCACCGCGGCCGGCAGCCTGACGGAAGAGAATTTTGCGCAATTGCGCAAGTGGTTCGGCGACGCCCACCTGGTGGAACTCTGCCTCCTGGTCGGAGCGGAAAACTTGCTCAACCGCTTTGCGCTTTGCTTCCAAGTGGAGGAGGAGTGACAGCGTGGGGTCGCCTCCAACAGCCCTCCAGCGCGTAGCGCGGCTCTATCTGCTGCTCGGGCTGGCACAGGCAGCCCACAGCATTGAGGAGATGCGGACGCACCTCTACGAGTTTTTCTGGACGATGACCGGCGTGTTGCACTCCTACTTTCCCGGCTTCCCGCAATTCCGCTGGGACCCGGACACCTTTGCGGTGGTGAACATGGCGTTGATTGCCGTGCTGCTGGGGACGGTGACCTTCGTCGCCGAAGGCCGCGGGTGGGCGCTGAGGCTGGCCGGGGTGGCCGCGGTGGTGGAAATCCTGAATGGAACGGCGCACCTGGCGGCGGCGCTCTATTTCGGCAGCTACATCCCGGGCGCCGCCTCAGCCCCGCTTCTGCTTATCCTCGGGATTGTTCTGTTGCGGGAGCTGCGAGGCACGAGTGCGCTGTTCCGCTAGATTCTCCGCATCAGTCGCTTCTTCGGCGGCCCGGCTTTCGCGGCGGGCGACCCAGACGGAAAGCCCCAGGGTCGCGCCGAGCACAATTGCGATGAACACCAGCGAAACCCAGACCGGGATGGGGAAGACATCGCTGAGCAGCATCTTGATGCCGACGTAGGTCAGGACGATGCCCAGGCCGACGTTCAGGTAGCGGAACAGCGGCATGATATTGGCCAGCAGGAAGTACATGGCGCGCAGGCCGAGGATGGCGAAGATGTTCGAGGTCAGCACGATGAAGGTGTCGCGGGTGATGGCGAAGATGGCGGGAATGGAGTCGACCGCGAAGAGGACGTCGCTGGTCTCCACCAGCACCAGCACCACCAGCAGCGGCGTGGCGTACCAGCGCCCTCCCTGCCGCACAAAAAAGTGCTCGGCATGAAAATCTTTCGTGATGGGGATCACCCGGCGCAGCAACCGCAAGACGGGGTTGGCCTCGGGATGGACGGACACGCCGCTGTGAAACGCGAAGCGGACGCCGGTGAAGATGAGAAACAGCCCGAAGACATAGATGATCCAAGAATAGGCCGCCAGCAGCGCGGCGCCCACAAAAATCAATGTCATGCGCATCACAATGGCGCCCACGATGCCCCAGTAGAGCACGCGGTGCTGGTAGCGGTCGGGCACGCCGAAGTAGAGAAAGATCATCAGGAAGACGAAGAGGTTGTCGAGGCTGAGCGATTTTTCGATCAGGTAGCCGGTGAAGAACTCCAGCGCCTTGTGCTTGCTGTCGTAGTACCAGATGCCGGCGTTGAAGAGCAACGACAGCGCGACCCAGACGATGCTCCAGAGCAGCGCTTCCTTGCGGCCGACGGCGTGGGCGCGGCGGTGGAAGACACCGAGGTCGAGCGCCAGCATCCCCAGAACAAAGAGGATGAACAGCGCATAGTGCCAGACCGGGTGACTCATCGCCTGCTCGTCGCCCCCGGCGCTCCACAGAGGTAACCCCGCACGGCGCAGGAAGCTCCTTCTAGTCTAATCCAGGTGGGACGCAACTAGGAGGGTGTTGCGGAAACGAGTGTGTCGGCGGGGAGGGACTCTTCGAAATCGCATTTTTCGGCGCGGCAGACGCGGACGCCGCCGGCCTTGCGGCGCCTCTCGTAGGTGAGCGTTGCGCCGCACTTCGGGCACGGTCGTGCCAATGGCTTTTCCCCCGCAGTGAACTTGCACTCGGGGTAGCACGAGCAGCCGTAGAAGCGCCGCCGCCCACGCCGGGCGCGTCGCTCGACCAGTTCGCCCTGGCCGCACTCCGGACACTTGATGCCGAGCGTCTTCTGCCGCGTGTAGCGGCATTCCGGGAAGTTCGAACAGGCGATGAAGAGCCCGTAGCGGCCCATTTTCTCCACCAGTTGCCCGCCGCAGTCAGGGCAGTTCTCTTCCAGCAGCACGGGCTGCGCCGCGCGGCCGCGCGCAGCGAGCGGCTTGGTGGTCTTGCAGTCGGGATAGCCCGTACAGGCGTAGAACGGCCCGAAGCGGCCGCGCTTGACCACCATCTCCCGCCCGCAGTTCTCGCAGTACTGCGTCTCGCTCTCCGGCGCCGTGTCGTCGGACTCGATGCCGCGCACTTCGAACTCCGGCTCGCGGGTGTAGGTGCAGTCGGGATAGCCTGAGCAGGCCAGAAACAGGCCGTTGCGGCCCATGCGCAACAGCAGGGGCTTGCCGCAGCGCTCGCAGGTTTCCTCAGTGGCGAGGCCGGCTTTGACGCTCTCCATCTCCGCGCCGGCGCGCTCGAGGTCGCGGGAGAACTTTTCGTAGAACTCCTCCAGGGCGGCGCGCCAGTCGAGCTTGCCCTCTTCGATTTCGTCGAGCTCCTCCTCCATGCGGGCGGTGTAGCGGACGTCGAAGATGTCGTCGAAACTCTTGATGAGCAGGTCGGAGACCAGTTCGCCCAACGGCGTAGTGTGGAACTTGCCCTTCTCCTTCCCCACGTACTCCCGTTCCAGGATGGTGGACAGGATGGTGGCGTAGGTGGACGGGCGCCCGATGCCCTTCTCTTCCAGCTCCTTGACCAGCGTGGCTTCCGTGTAGCGCGGCGGTGGCTGCGTGAAGTGCTGCTCAGGCTTGAGCTCGTTCAGCCGCAACTCTTCGCCCTCGCGCACCGCGGGCAGGCGGGCGGCTTCCGCCTCCGCTTCTTCCTCGGCGCGCTGCGCTTCATCCTTGCCCTCTTCGTAGACGGCGAGAAAGCCGTCGAACTTGGGGACGGAGCCGGTGGCGCGGAAGAGGGAGTCGCCGGCACGGATGTCAATCGTGGTCTGGTCGAAAACCGCCTCGGTCATCTGCGAGGCGACGAAGCGCTGCCAGATGAGCTGGTAGAGCTTGAATTCGTCTTCCTGCAGGTAGCGGCGCACCGCTTCCGGCGTTCGGCGCGCGTCGGTGGGGCGGATGGCTTCGTGGGCGTCCTGGGCGCCCTTCTTGGAGCGGAAGTAGCGCGGCTTCTCCGGCAGGTAGTCCTGGCCGTAGCGCCGGGCGACGACGCCGCGCACGTCGTGGAGCGCCTCCTGGCTGACGCGGGTGGAGTCGGTGCGCATGTAGGTGATGAGGCCGACGCTGCCTTCGGTGCCGAGCTCCACGCCTTCATAGAGCCGCTGCGCCAGCGTCATGGTGCGCTTGACGCTGAAGCGCAGCTTGCGCGCCGCCTCCTGTTGCAGCGTGCTGGTGATGAAGGGCGGGACGGGGTAGCGTCGCCGCTCCTTCTGCTGCACCGATTCCGCGACGAAGCTTGCGCCCTCCAGAGCCGCCAAGTGTTTCTTGGCCTCTTCTTCATTCGGGACAAAGAACTGCCGGCTGCGCTCGGCCTCGTCCTGAACCGGGACTTCGAGCTTGCGGCCCTGCCACTCCACCAGCTTGGCGTCAAAGGCCGGCGGCTCCGTCGCGCTGAGGTTGGCCTCGAGGCTCCAGTTCTCGATGGGCACGAAGGCGCGGATTTCGCGTTCCCGCTCGACCACCAGCCGCAACGCCACGGTTTGCACGCGGCCAGCCGAAAGTCCCCGCTTGACCTTCTCCCATAGCAACGGGCTGACCTCGTAGCCCACCAAACGGTCGAGGATGCGCCGCGCCTGCTGCGCGTTCACCACGTTCTGGTCGATCCGGCCGGGCTTGTCAAAGGCCTCGCGCACCGCGCGGGCGGTGATTTCATTCATCGCCACGCGGAAGAACTTCGTGCGCGGATCTACGGGCGGCGCCACATCGAGCACCAGGATGTGGCCGTCCTTGTCCGCGGCCGGCTTGGCCGACTTCTTCCTCGCCTTTTTCTTTCGGCCGCGGCCGTTGGCGGAATCTCTCTCGGCCAGGAGCTTCTTGTCAGTGAGAATCTCCTTGACGTGAGCGCAGATGGCTTCGCCTTCGCGGTCGGGGTCGGCGGCCAGATAAATCGCCCCAGCGCTACGGGCGGCGCGGCGCAATTCGTTGATGACCTTTTCCTTGCCGCGGATGACGAAGTATGTGGGCTCGAAGTCGTTGTCTACGTCCACCCCCAGGCGCTTCTTGGGCAGGTCCTTGACGTGGCCCAGCGAAGCCTTGACCACGTAGTCCTTGCCCAGGTAGCGCCCGATGGTGCGGGCTTTGGCGGGCGATTCGACGATGACCAGCGACTTCGCCATCAGGGTGTCCGCGACAGCGTCTCCGCCGGCAACACGCGCAGGAAAAACTTCCCCGGCAGTTGCCGGATCAGTCCTTTCATTTCCAGCTCGAAGAGGGCGGCCAGCACGTCGGAGGGGCTGAGCCCGGTGGCTTCGACCACCTGGTCGACGTGCAGCGCCTCGTCCACTTTTAGGATGCCAAAAATCGCACGCTCGCTGTCAGAAAGTTCGGCGGCCAGCGGCAGCTCTTTTTGCGCCGTGGAGGCCCCCAGGGCGGCCAAACGCTCGAGGATTTCGCTGCGCACGGGCGTGGGCAGCTCTTCGACGACATCTTCCCAGGTTTCGACCAGCTTGGCCCCCTGCTTGATGAGGGTGTTGGGGGCGTGGCTCTTGGCGTTGGTGATGTTCCCCGGGATGCCGTAAACCTGGCGGTTGTACTCCATAGCCAGCCGGCCGGTGATGAGCGAGCCGGAATAGCGCGAGCCCTCGGCCACCACGACGCCCCACGTCAGCCCCGCAATGATGCGGTTGCGGATGGGAAAGTTCTGCGGGGTGGGAAAGATGCCGATGGGGAATTCCGTGACGATGCAGCCGTTGGCTTCGATCTGCGCTCGCAGTTTCTTGTTCTCCTTCGGATAATCAACGTCAATGCCGCAGCCGAGCACGGCCGCGGTCTTGCCCCCCGGGGCGTTCAGGGCGCCGCGGTGGGCGGCCGAGTCAATGCCGCGCGCCAGGCCGCTGACGATGGTGAGGCCGCGGGCGGCCAGCTCTTCGGCCAGGCGCTCGGTGACCTGCGTTCCGTAGGGAGTCGGGGAGCGCGCGCCCACGATGGCGATGCAGTGGGTGGAGAGCGCGGCCGGGTCACCGCGCAGGTAGAGCAGCACCGGCGGGTCGTTGATCTCTTTGAGCAGCGGTGGGTAGTCGGGCTCATCCCAGGCGAGCAAGCGGGCGCCGAGCTGCCGGATTTTCTCCCGCTCCTCCTCGGCGGCCTTCAGCGGCGCGCCGGAGACGACGGTGTGGGCGACGGGCGGCGGCAGGCCGCAGGCCTCCAGTTCGGTGAGCGAAGCGGAAAAGATGCGCTCCGGCGAGCCGAAGCGTTTCAACAGCTCGGCGGAGAGACGCGCCCCCAGACCGGGCGTGAGCAGCACGGCCAGCCAGTAGGTGTAGCGTTCAACGTCCTGCGCCATTCTCGCGTCCTCGCACGCGTTCGTGCAAAATCGGAGGCGACACTAGCGGGGTGCGCGCGTGGTTGTCAAGTGGCGCAGGGGGTTCATCGGTTTATCGGTTGATTGGTTTATCGGTTGACTGCTAAAGTGCACCGCTTCACTGCGAGTCTTCGCACCCGAGGCGAACGTAGTTACCAATGGGAATGAAACCGAGGAGACCAGGCCGACCGCAACGCGAGCGTCCACACCCGCGGCCGCCCAAGCCGTTGGGACCGTTGCGGGTGTCGGTGGTCCGCTACCTGAACACGGCGCCGCTGGTGTGGGGGCTCGAGCGCGGGCCGGCGCGGAAGCGCTATCGGCTGCACTACACGCTCCCGGCAGGCTGCTCCGAGGAGCTGCGCACGGGCCGCGCCGACGTCGGCATCATCCCGGCGATTGACTACCAGACGATCCCGCGGCTCAAAATCATTCCCGGCATCGCCATTGCCAGCGAGCGGCGCGTCGAAAGCGTGCTGCTGGTGAGCCGCGGGCCGGCGCGGCGGGCGCGGCGGGTGGCGCTCGACGCCAGCTCGCGCACCTCGGCAGCGCTGGTGAAGATTCTCTTCGCCCGGCACTGGGGGCGCGAGCCGGACTACGTCGAGGCGGCGCCCAACCTGGCGGCCATGCTCGCGCAGGCCGACGCCGCACTCCTCATCGGTGACCCGGCGCTGCAGTTTGCCCTGCACTCACCAGCCGCCGCGACCACTGGGCTGAACAAGGAAAACTTGCACGTCTACGATCTCGCCGAGGAATGGAACCGGCTGACGAACCTGCCCCTTGTCTTCGCGCTCTGGGCAGCGCGGGGCGAACGCCTGCGCGAGCCGGAAGCACGGCGCCGGCTGGTGCGCGATTTCAAGCAATCGCGCGACGACGGCCTGGCACACCTGGAGGAGATTGCGCGCGTGGCGGCGCAGCGCCTCGCGCTGCCCGGCGGGCAGCTCCGGCGCTACCTGCGCGCGAGCATTGACTACCGGCTGGACGCGCCGCACCAGGCCGGACTAGAATCGTTCTTCCGCTACGCGAAGGAGCTGGGGCTGATCGAAGAGGTGCGGCCGCTGGAGTTTCTCTGAGATGGGACTAAGCAAGCAGGGAGCGCTGGAGCTGTTCCGCTCCGACGACCTGATCGGGCTGGGGCTGGCCGCCGACCAGGTGCGCAAGCAGAAGCATCCCGAAAACGTGGTCACCTACCAGATTGACCGCAACATCAACTACACCAACTTCTGCACCGAGTACTGCTCCTTCTGCGCCTTCTACCGGCCGCCGGGAGCGCAGGACGGCTACGTGCTCAGCCACGAGACCGTCTTCGAAAAGATCGAGGAGATGCTGGCGCTCGGCGGCACCGGCATCCTGCTGCAGGGCGGGCTGCACCCCGAGTTCAAAATCGAGTGGTACGAGGATTTGCTGCGCGCCATCCGGCAGCGCTATCCGCGGATCCACCTGCACTGCTTTTCGGCGCCGGAAATCATCAACATCGCCGAGCTGAGCAGGCTCAGCTTGCGCGACACCATCGCCCGGCTGCGCGACGCGGGGATGGACTCGATTCCCGGAGGCGGGGCGGAAATCCTCGACGACGAAGTGCGGCAGCGCATCTCGCGGCTGAAGTGCACAGCGGGCGAGTGGGTCGAGGTGCACCGCACGGCGCACCAGCTCGGCCTGCGCACCACAGCGACGATGATGTTCGGCTGTGGGGAGACCTACGAGCACCGCGTGAACCACCTGGAAACGCTCCGTGCGTTGCAGGAAGAGAGCGGCGGCTTCACCGCCTTCATCCCCTGGATGTTCCAACCGGAGAACACTGCGCTGGGCCGGCGCATCCCCGAGCCACCAACTGCGGTCGACTACCTGAAGACGCTGGCCATCACGCGGCTCTACCTCGACAACATTGACAACCTGCAGGCCAGTTGGCTCACACCCGGCATCAAGGTCTGCCAGGTGGCGCTGCGCTTCGGGGCCAACGACGTGGGCAGCATCCTGATCGAAGAGAACGTGGTGGCGGCGGCCGGGTGCACGAACCGAACGACGGAAGCGGAGCTGCGACGGATTATCCGCGACGCAGGCTTCATCCCCGCCCAAAGGGATCATCTGTACCGCTCGTTTCTCTTGCGTTACAACTGAGCCAGGACTCCCCCAGGCGGGAGCCTGGGGGCTCAGGGGGTCATGGTTGTGCAGCGCATCATCCGTCCCGAAGCTTCGGGACCGGCTTCGTCCCCGCCCAGCGCGACCACTTCTATCGGACGTTTTTCCTCCGGTACAACTGAAACGGCAGATTCCCCGAGGCAGGAGCCTCGGGGCTCAGGGAGTTGAGGATATGGGCAGGTATGCATCGGAAAAAGCTGAATTCGATGAGCTGGCAAAGAAGTTTTTTGAAGCGCACGGCTATGAAGCAAAGATGCTGGGAGCCCGTTGGGCCGATGTCGTGGCATGGAACGAAGCAAAGCGGGAATTTGCCATTATTGAAGTCAAAGGCCCGTGGGAGGCGGATGCCGACGTGAATTATCGCTATGAAAGTTCAAACCACTATCTGGGAGGCAAAACGAGAAAAGACCTCTGGGAATTGCTGAAGCAAGAGTCTTTTGCCATCGAGTGCCCCGGCATTTGCCGGCTGATTGCTTTCACTATCACTCATCAGCTATACACATACTGGAAGCGCTCGAAGGAACATCCGAATAAATTCCAAAGCAAGCCTGACTCAGGCATCTCGCCGCATGATATCAAAGCATTCTTGGTTTCTCCGGTGGAACGTAGGCGCATAACAGCAGCAGTGCTCGAGTTTCTCTGGAGGTCTCAGATGATTGGTGAATCCTCAGTGAGGGATGAAGGAAGAATCTGCGTAGCAGACATTCGTTATCCAGATGCCTGAAAAACGCCGCCAACAGTCCTGCTATTCCTTAGCTGGGCGCCGGAGGCTGAGTTCGACTTCGGTGCCGTCAGGGAGGTCGAGGGATTCGAGGGGCTTGAGGACGCCGTTCTCGTAGACGGCGCGGATGGTTTGTTTGACCTCAGGGGCTGAACCCCCACTCTTGCGGGGCGGCTTTTCGGCACGGCTCAAGCCGTGCCCTGACGCCTTGGTTCTTTCTGGTCGCTGGCCACTGCGCACCGGTCGCTTGTCCAATGCGGCGTTGGCGAGTTTGTCGGCGGGGCGGGTGAGCTTGCGGGGGACGGCCTCGACGGCGAAGTAGTCGAAGCCAGCGATGAGCCGGCGGGCCTCGGCGTGGAGCGGCTTCAGGTCGGCGCTGCGGACGCGGTAGTCGCCGTTGAGCTGGCGGGCGAGCAGCTCGGAGTCGGTGCGCACGCGCAGGGCGCGCCAACCCTGTTGGCGGGCGTAGGCGAGCGCCGCCAGCAGGCCGCGATACTCGGCGACGTTGTTGGTGGCCTTGCCGATTCGCGCCGCGAGTTGCGCGCGCACGCGGCCGGCGGCATCTTCGAAAACGACGCCGTAGGCGGCAGGGCCGGGATTGCCGCGCGCGGCACCGTCAATCGTAGCCAGCATCCAATCGGCCGGCGGCGCAGCGTGCGTGTCATCGAACAAACGGGAAGCAGTTTTCCCGGTGGCGGGTGCCACCGGGCTCGGCGCGGTTATTGCTGGCCGCTGGCTTGCGCCGAGCGGAGTCGACGGGTGGCTGGTCGCTGGTCGCTTGCTGCGTCGAGTCACGGGTCGCGTATCAACCGGCGGAGACAGGCTGCTCGATCCCGCTCTGCGGGACGGGGATGTAATACAGGATGCGGTGGCAGGATTCGCAGTAGTAAATCTGCTCGTTGCGCTTGAGCTCAGAGTAGACCTGGGGGCGGATGTGGATGCGGCAGGCCTGGCAGACTTCGTCGCGGGCTTCGGCCAGGGCCAGGCCGCCGTGGGCGCGGGCGATGCGGTCGTAGATGACGAGCGTATCGTCGCTGATGCCACTGCGGAGGCCGTCACGCTGGGCGGAGAGCTCGGCCGCTTCGGCGGTGCGGACGGCTTCCTCTTGCCCGAGCTCGCGCAGAGTTTCGCCGGTGCGCTTCTCGACCCCGGCCAACTCCGCTTCGCCCTGCTTGATTTGCGTCTCCAGCTCTTCGAGCGCAATCATGGCGTCGAGCACGCGGTCTTCGGCCTGGGTCTTCTTCTGTTGTTCCTCTTCGATTTCGTGCTGCAGAGCGCGGTAGGCTTCGTTCGATTTGACCTCGTACATCTGCTCCTTGTGCTTGCTAATTTTTTCGTCGAGCTGCTGGACGTCGAGCTCGAGCTTCTTGCGCTCTTTCAGGCTATCGGTGTGGCGCTGGCGGAGCTGGGCCACGTAATCGCGCGCGCGCTTGAGTTCCTGTTCGGTTTCCTGGCGGCGTCGGGGAAACAGTTCGATGTGTTGGCGGAGTTCTTGCAGGCGGAGGTCCACCTGCTGGAGTTCAATCAGACGTTCGAGGTCGGCCAGCATGCCCTCGCCCGGCTGTGGTGAAATTCGACACGCTTCTCTGCTCCCCACCGGCATTCTAGCAACGACGCGAACGAAGTGTCAAACAAGGCGCGGAGTCGGCTTCGTGGCGTGGGGCGGCCGTCCGCGCTATAGTAAGGGTGTAACGTGGGCCGCTTCTGGGAGACTACGGGCAGGGAGAGCCGAGTGTGCTGATTCGGATTCCGAAGGGTTGGGAGACACCCGAGCGCGAGGCGACGCCGGAGGAGGTCTACCATGAGCGGCGGCGGTTCCTAAAGCGCACGGCGGTGCTGGCGGGGCTGGCCGCCGGCGCGGTGAATGCCTGGCCCGGCGCCGCGGCGTGGCTGCGGGCGCTGGCGCCGGAGCCGCCAGGGCTTGAAGGGCTGCGGAAGCTCGAGGCGGCGCGCAACCCGAAGTACACGACCAAGCGGCCGATTACGGCCGAGCGCATCGTCGCCGGCTACAACAACTTCTACGAGTTCACCACCGACAAAGAGCGCGTGGCTTACGTGGCGCGGCACTTCCGCGCGCGACCGTGGGAGGTCGAAATCACCGGCGAAGTGGAGAAGCCGCGGCGGCTGGACGTCGACGAGCTCATCCGGCAGATGCCGCTCGAAGAGCGGGTCTACCGGCTGCGCTGCGTCGAGGCGTGGTCGGTGGTGGTGCCGTGGGTGGGCTTCCCGCTCACGAAGTTCGTCGAATGGGCGCGGCCGAAGAGCACAGCGCGCTACCTGCGGATGGTGACCTTCTGGAGGCCGGAAGAAGCGCCGGGGCAGCGCAGCCAGGACTGGTACCCGTGGCCCTACTTTGAAGGGCTGACCATGGCCGAGGCAACGAACGAGCTGGCAATGATCGTGGTGGGCAGCTACGGGCACATCCTGCCGAACCAGAACGGCGCGCCGCTGCGGCTGATCGTGCCGTGGAAGTACGGCTTCAAATCCATCAAGTCGATTGTGAAGTTCGAGTTCACGCGGCAGCAGCCGAAGAATTTCTGGAACGTGGTGGCGCCGCAGGAGTACGACTTCTACGCCAACGTGAACCCGCAGGTGCCGCACCCGCGGTGGTCGCAGGCGAGCGAGATCGACGTGGCGACCGGCAACCGCATCCCGACCAAGCCCTACAACGGCTACGCCGAGTTCGTGGCCCACCTCTACCGCTGACTTCCGCTGCGCTCCGCGCTCTCGTTACACCAGCAACCCCGCCGGGAAATCCTCGGGTAAGATTGTGCGACCTGGGCGGCAGGCCCGACGTAGTCAGAGTATGATGATGGCCACGACCGCAGTCGCGCGGGCCGTCTGCTTCCGGCTGCGTCCCGCTCGGTCGGGGTGGATGCCGATAGCCTCCACAGCCACGGATGCGGAATTGGTGCGGCTGGCCGGCGGTGGCGAGGGCGAGGCCGTCCGCCACCTCGTGGAGCGCTACTCGCCGCGGTTGCACCGCTACCTGCGCCACCTGGTCGGCGACGCCGCTCTGGCGGACGACCTGTTGCAAGAAACCTGGCTGCGGGTGGTGGAGCGGCTCGACCGTTACAACCCGGCGCGGCCCTTCGCGGCGTGGTTGTTTGCCGTGGCGCGGCACTGCGCCATTGACGCGCTGCGGCAGCGGGCGCGGCAAGCTCGGAAGCTGGGGCGCGAACTGGAAGCTACGGAAAGCGAGGAGGGCGCTCAGCTCGATCCACTGGCACAAATCCCCGCGCCTGGATCTTCCGTGCTGGAGCAACTGGCGGAAGCCGACTTGCAGCAGCGAGTCGAGGAGCTATTCGTCCGGTTGCCGCAACATTACCGCGAGGCGCTGGCGTTGCGCTTTCAGGAGGGGTTGGCGTTTGAGGAGATGGCGCGGGTGCTGCGGGTGCCGCTCTCGACCGCGAAGACGCGCGTGCAGCGCGGCTTGGTGCTGCTGCGTCAGCGGGTGGAGTCGCTGGGGATGAAGGCATGAGGGAACACGAGACAGCGCGTGAGAAGCTCGCCGCTCTGCTCGCCGGCGCGTTGACGCCGACAGAGGAAGAAGCTGTGCGCGCGCACGCCGCCCAGTGTCCCGCCTGCCTGCGGGAACTGGAGGGCTGGCGGCGCCTGCTCGAAGCGCTGAAGGCCATGCCCGAGACTCTGCCCGCGCCGGCGCGGCTGGGCCGCATCGCGGCGCTGGCAGCGGCACGGCGCGTCGAAGTGCTCGAGCGCCACTGGAACCGATTGGTGCTGACCGGACTGATTGCCATGGGCTGGGCGTTCTTCGCGGTCATCGGGCCGGTAGTGCCACTGGCGATCGAATGGCTTTCCGCGCGGCTGGGGCTGCCATGGTTCGCAGTGGCGGTGCTGGGTCTGACCTTCTGGTGGTCGTTCTGCGTGGTCATCGGGCTCGGCCTGCTGCCGTTGTTGCGCGGCGAGAGAATCGAGTGGGAGGAAAAGGTCATATGAATTGGGGCGCTGCCGACACCAAGACCACGTTGAAAAAAGAGTTGGCCATCATCCCTGCGGTGGGCTGGGTGGTGGCGGGTCTTGTGCTTGTGGTTTTGCTCACTGTGGTGACGCCGCTGCTTGTGCGGACGGTTCCGCCCAAGTCGGGCGAGCCGGTGTGGCTTCTCTGGATTGTCCTGCCGTTTGCCAGCCTGATCTGCACCATCTGGCTGCTGATGGTCTTCTACGTCAATGCCGATGCCGCGCGCCGACAGATGAATCGGCTGTTGTGGACGCTGCTGGTGATTTTCATTCCCAACGCCATCGGCTTCATCGTCTACTTCCTGCTCCGGCAGCCGATTGCGCGGCCCTGCCCCAAGTGCACCACACTGTTGAAAGCGGAATTCGTTTTCTGTCCGTCCTGCGGGCAGGAGTTGGTACCGAAGTGCCCCTCGTGCCGTCACGCGGTAGAGGCAGGCTGGCTGGCCTGCGCCTTCTGCGGCGCCAAGCTGGGGTGAATCCGACTAAAAAGTGGTTTTGCGCTGACGGCGCTCCAGCTCCTGGCGCCACCAGACCTGGGCGGCGGAAATGGCCGACTGGTTCTGGATGGGCGGCAGGCCGTACTTCCAGCCGAAGTCCTTGCCGGTGACGCGGGCCACGGCCTGGATGGCGATGTCGCCGACGTGGGTCGGCCGGGCCTCATCGCTGCCCAAAGCGGGATCGGCCGGGAGGCGGCGGGAGTCGCGCAGCCGCCGAAGAAGCACTTGCATCACCTGCTCTTCGGTGCGTTTGTCCAGCAGCTCGCCGATCACGTAGATGTAGCGCGCGGTCTTGAGCGGCGGGAGGTAGCCGGCCTCGAGTTGTCGCATCAGCTCGTGGACGAGCGGCTTGGGGTCAATCCCGATCAGCAACCGGCCGATGTCGCAGCGCACGCCGCGCTTGGGGAGCAGGCGGCGGGCCACTTCGCGGACGCCGGCGGCGTCGGGCTCGCGCAGCAGGCGTTCAAGCAGGGCGCGCCCGTGCCCGGGTGGCATGCCGTCGAAACTTTCTTCCCAGGAGACGCGCGGCTCGCCGGGCTCCAGCTCCAACTCAATCGGCTCCAGGTGATTGACCAAGCCGGCGCGGACCTCGGCGGTGCGCGGGGGCTGCGGCGGCCAAGGCGAGCGAGTAAGACGCAGCCCGTAGAAGCCGGGCGGCAGGTCTTTCAGACAGAAAGCACCGTGCTGGTCGCTCTCGGCGCGAGCGACAGTTTCTGCGTTCTCGCCCGCGTTTTCGCCCGCGGGATAGAGAGCGAGTTCGGCGCCGGCGACTATGGCGTGGGTTTCATCGAACACGCGGCCGCAGACCCAGCCGGTGGCCGAGGTGGCATCGGGTGCCGCGCGCTCCTCCTGCGCCGGCGCTTCGAGCGCCAGCGCCGCAGCGAACGCGAGCAGCACAGCGAAAGCTTTCTCGCGGCCCCGGAATTTCATCTTTCAAGCCCACAAGAATAATACCAGCGTTGAAAGGGCGGTGGACAGCAGAAAGGTCATGACGCAGTAGCCCATGATGTCGCGGATGGAGAGGTGGGCGATGGCCAGGATGGGCAGGGCCCAGAAGGGCTGGACCATGTTGGCGGTCTGGTCGCCGAAGGCGACGGCCATGGCGGTGAGGGCGGGTGAGACGCCCAGCTCGAGCGCCGCCGGTACCAGAATCGGCCCTTGCACGACCCAATGCCCGCCGCCCGAAGGGATGAAAAAGTTGATCAACGCCGCCGCGAGGAAGCAGAAGAAGGGAAAGGTGAGCTCGGTCGAAAAGGAGACGAACCATTCGGAGATGAGCCGCGCCAGGCCGCTCCGTTCCATCAGGCCCATGATGCCGCCGTAGAGCGGATACTGAAGGGCAAGCGGGCCGGCGACGCGGGCGGCCTGGTTGAAGGCGCGGAGGTAGCTGGCCGGGCGGGCGTGCAGCGCCATGCCTAGCACGAGGAAGAGGAGAATGACGACGTTGAGGTCGAGCGCGAACCCGCGACGGGCGAAGTGGACGACGAGGAAGGCGCCGCCGAGCAGCACGAGGGTATAGAGGACAGCGCGGCTGCGTTCTAGCCGTTCGGCCGGGGTTGCCCGAACCGCCACGGCCGCGTCGGTGTGGTTTCCGGCCTCGGGCTCTTCGAGCCACTTCGGATCCAAGGGGCGGATTTGCTCGGCGCGGGGGCGCATCAGGTAGAACAGCAACGGCAGCGTGACGAGCGTGCTGGCCACCAGCGCCAGGTTTACGGGGGAAAACGTCGTCTCTGACAAGGGCACGACCGCCGTGCCGGTGTAGCGGGCGATGAAATTCATCTCGCTGCCGGCGGTGGCGCTGACCAGGGGAATCGAGCCCGAGAGCCCCGAATGCCAGATGACGAAGCCGGAATAGGCACCGGCGACCAGGAAGCCGAAGTCGCAGTTGGGCACGCGCCGCCCCATCTCTTTAGCCAGCAGGGCCGAGGCGACGAGGGCGAAGCCCCAGTGCACCAGCGCCGCCAGCGCGGCGACCAGCACGAGCACCACGATGGCGCTCGCCTGTGAGCGTGGCAGCGAGGCAAGGCAGGTGAGCAGGCGGCGGACCGGCGCCGAGCTGGCCAGCGCGTAGCCGGTGAGCAGGATCAGAATCATCTGCATGGCAAAGGGCAGGATCTCCCACAAACCGCCGTACCAGTGGGTCACCAACTCGACCGGCCCGGCGGGGGTCAAGCCCAAGGCCAGGATGAAGGTCAAGGCGGTCAGCAGGACGCAGAAGAGAAAGGGGTCGGGCATCCAGCGCTCGCAAATGCGGACAAAGAAATTGGCCAGCCGGTTCAACATCTCCGCCTCGGTGAGATCAACGCCAGCTATTCGCTAGAGCGGTTTCCCTTTGGCCGCTTGTCTCCGGAGTAGAAATGTCTTTGGGAACCTCTCTTCGCCGCAAATCTTAAAGGAGCCAAAGTCCTTGTACCAGAGGCCGTCGGGCGCCTCCGGCTCGGATTCGCGCCAGAGCTTGAGTTGGTAGAGGTCCTCTGCAGTGATCTGGCGTTGGGCCAGGCGATCCAGGAGGTGCCGGCGCAGGGAGCCAGAAAGGCCGGTGCACTGAATCTTCGGCATCAATCACCGAAAATCATGCGCGCCAGTTCTTCTTTCAGCCTCGCCTGCTCTTCGGGGTCGGAAGATTCAGTGAGTTTATCGGCCAGCGCAAAGAAGCGCCGTTTTTCGGCTTGCTGCGCTTCGAGACCCGCCTCGATCAAATCCACGAACACCCGATTCGCACTGGTTCTCCGCGTCTTCGCCAGGGCCCGCACACGCCTAGCGATGCGTGTGGGAATCGAAACGCTCTGCCGAACCGTTTTGTCTTCCGCACCCATGGCCGCCATTCTACACCATTTTGCACCAGATTGCACCACTGAGGATGGAAGGGCAGGGAGATCCCGGGGACTGGCGGGAAGGCGAAAGGTGTCAGAAGCCGGGTTTGGCGGTGGCGAGGGGGCAGGCGAGCGGCTTCCCTGCTGAGTTGCCCTTGCCTTTGACTTCGGGGGCGGGCTTGGAGGTGGCTTCGGCCTCCCGCTCGGCCAAGTAGGCGCGAAGCTCGTAGGCCAGGCGGAGGTTGTGGGCGAAGCGCATGAGGTCGGCGTACGCCTGATGCGCCTCGATATCGAGCGCGCGGTAGAGCTCAGCCGTATTCAGACGGGCCACCTGAACCTCGGGTTCGGCTGCGTGCAGCAGATGGAAACCCAGGGCGAGAGCAAAGAACGCCACGGCCAGCGCCCAGATGCGGGTGCGGGGCCCTCGGGGGGCGCGAGCGCCATTTCCTGTTTCCCTTCTCCACTGAAGCAGCATGACTGCCATTCCTTTGCGCCGGCGGCCTCGGTCAAATTCCCGCCGGTTCTCCCACCTTAGACGCACGCGGGGTGGAAAGGTCACAATAAAAAAGGGGCGGGCCAGCGCCCGCCCTGTTGTCGAATTTCCAGCCTCAGCTACGACTTCGGGTGCTATTTCTTGGGGTGCTCTTCCTTCTTGGGCTGCTCTTTCTTCGGGTGCTCCTGCTGGGAGCCGGAGGGGACCCGCTCCCAGAAGTCGCCCTTCTGCTGGTACATATAGCGGGCGACGCCGTTGACCTTGTGGACGCTGGTGTCGGTGACCTTCAGTTTGTCCTGGTCGCCCTTGAGGAAGAAGTCGACGTCGACGGCGGTGCCGTCATCGGCCTTGAAGTCGACGCAGGCGAAGTAGGTCTTCTCATCGAGCTGCGTCAGCTTGTCGGTGTGGACGCGCACCAGGGTCAGCGCCCAGGTCTTGTTCAGCACGTCGTCCTTGACGGGGAACTTCCCC
>JACPRL010000112.1 GCA_016189965.1 Acidobacteriota bacterium
AACTTCGAGCTCACGGCGGGGAAAGCCCTGGCGGGAGACGACCAACGAGTGGTAGCGCGTCGCTTCGAAGCGCTGCGGCAGGCCGCGGAAGACGGTGCGGGCGTCGTGGAGGATGGGGCTGGTCTTGCCGTGCATCAGCGACGGCGCGGGGACGACGCGGCCGCCGAAGGCCTGGCCGATGGCCTGGTGGCCCAGGCAGACGCCGAGGATGGGCAGGCGGCCGGCGAAGCGCCGGATGAGCTCGAGCGTGAGGCCGGCGGTGTCCGGTGTGCCCGGGCCGGGCGAGATGACGATGCGGTCGGGCTGCATCCGCTCGATGTCGGCCAAGGTCACTTGGTCGTTCCGGCGCACGACGACGCGCTCGCCCAGCTCGCCCAGGTACTGCGCCAGGTTGTAGGTGAAGGAGTCGTAGTTGTCGAGCAAGAAAGTCATGCGTAACTCGTGACTGGTGACTCGTAACTCGTGGCCCCGGCGGCAGGTGCCGCCGGGCTCGGCGTTGTTGTTTGTTTCGGTGTCACCTATGCTTCCTAGATCAACCCTTCCTCCGCCAATTCTATCGCGGCCAGGAGGGCGCGGGCTTTGTTGACGGTTTCCTGGTATTCGCGGTCGGGGCGGGAGTCGGCCACGATGCCGCCGCCAGCCTGGATGTAGGCTACGCCGTTCTTGATGAGCATGGTGCGGATGGCGATGCAGGAGTCAAGGTTGCCGGAGAAGTCGAGGTAGCAGATGCAGCCCGCGTAGAGGCCGCGGCGGGTCGGCTCGAGCTCTTCGATGATTTCCATAGCGCGGACTTTGGGAGCGCCGGTAACCGTGCCGGCGGGAAACGCGGCCGCCAGGGCGTCGAAGCAATCGGCGCGGCGGCGGAGGCGCCCACGGAGGCTCGAGACCAAATGCATGACGTGGGAGTAGCGCTCGACGGTCATCAGCTCCTCGACGCGCACTGAGCCATAGTCGCACACGCGCCCCAGGTCGTTGCGTCCCAGGTCAACCAGCATGATGTGTTCGGCGCGCTCTTTGATGGAGTGGCGCAACTGCTGCTCGAGCCGCCGGTCTTCCTCATCCGTTTGGCCGCGGGGGCGCGTGCCGGCAATGGGACGGTAGAAGACCTCGCGCCCCTGCACCTTGACCAGCATTTCAGGTGAAGAGCCAACAACAGCCAGCTCGCCCAACCGCAGAAAGTACATATAGGGCGAGGGGTTGACCCGGCGCAGGGCACGGTAGATGGAGAAGGCGTCCGCACGCACCGGAACCTCGAAGCGCTGCGACAACACAACCTGGTAGATGTCGCCGGCGCGGATGTAGCGCTGGGCGCGGCGGACGGCGGCCAGGTAGTCGGCGCGGCGGAAGTTCGACTTGACCCGCAAGGCGCGGGCTCGTGGGCGAGTGCGCGCCGCCGGCACGCGCAGAGGCGCGCGCAAGGCGCTTTCCAAGTTGTGCAACTCCGCTACGGCGCGGTTGTACTGCCGCCGTACGCTTTGCTTGGGGTCACGGAAGACGTTAGCGATGAGCAGAATCTGCTGCTTGAGGTGGTCGAAAACCAGCAGATGGGAGAAGAACATCAACTCGGCGTCGGGCAGGCGGAGGTCGTCGGGGGCGCGTTCGGGCAGGCGCTCGAGCAGGCGCACCACGTCGTAGCCGAAGTAGCCCACGGCGCCGGAAGAGAAAGGCGGCAGCCCGGGCCAGGTGACCGGCCGGTAGGCGCGGGTCAGCCGGCGCAACTCATCGAAGAGATTTCCGGTGCGGCGCTCGGCCGAGGCGTGCTGGCCCTCCGCCTCACTCAGCTCGGCGACGCCGTCCCGATAGCGGAGCCGACGATAAGGGTTAACACCCATGAAGCTGTAGCGGGCGATCTTCTCTCCCCCTTCGATGCTTTCGAGCAGGAAGGAGAAGTCTCCGCGGCGGGCGAGACGGAGGTAGGCCGAGACCGGCGTTAGCAGGTCGGCCGCGAGGCGCTTGACAACGGGAACGACCGCGCCGGTGCGGGCGAGGCGGGAGAAGGTTTTGAAGTCAGGCTCAATCATTGGGCACGCGGGAGTCGCCGCAAGACAGCTCGACGCATCACCGCCAAGGGGGCGCGGAGGCCGGTCCAGATTTCAAATTGCGCGGCACCCTGCTCGACCAGCATCTGCCAGCCGGGCACGATCTGGATGCGCCGAGCACGGCCCAGCCGCAGCAACCTGGTCTCAGGCGGATTGTAAACCAGGTCGAAGAGCACGCGGCAGTTCAACGCCTCCGCCTGCAGCGGCGAGGCGTTGACATCGGGTACCTGGCCGACCGGGGTGCAGTTGATGATGGCGTCGAATTGGCGCCGGTGCACCATCGAGCGCGAGAGCGCTTCTCCGCTGACGGCCGCGGCCAGGGCGCGAGCCGCCGCTGGCCGCCGCGCCGTGACGCTGATGAAGGCGCCTGCGGTGGCCAGCGCAAAGGCGACGGCGCGGGCGGCGCCGCCGGCGCCCACCAGCAAGACGCGGGCACCTTCGAGGCGGACGTAGCGCTCGAGCGTGCGCAGGACGCCGACGTAGTCGGTGTTGTAGCCGTAGAGAGCGCCGTCGCCGCGGACGACCACGGTGTTGACCGCGCCGATGGCTTTGGCGAGCGGGTCGATGGCGTCCAAGTAGCGCAGGATGGTCTGTTTGTGCGGCAAAGTGACGCTGAAGCCGGCGATGCCAAGCGGGCGGACGCAGGCCAGGAAATCAGGCAGGCGTTCGACGTCAAAGGGCAGGTAGACGGAGTCGAGGCCGGCGGCGTGGAAGGCTGCGTTGTGCATCGGAGGCGAGAGCGAGTGGGCAATCGGGTGGCCGATGACGCCGTAGAGGCGGGTGCGCGCCCGCAGGCGGTCGGCGCGGTACTCGTCGCGGAGTTCTTCCAAAGACGGCAGGCCGGGCACGGGGCTCGGAGCGTCCGCCAGGCGGGCATACGTCAGCGCACAGCCGGCCTGCAACGCCAGCACACGCGCGGGGAACCCGACCGTCCCCATGCCGACGGCAATCACGCGGCGCCGGTGGCGCCGGGCCAGCTCAAGGAGAGCGAGGTTGTCGCGCTGCCGCCGCGGTGTAACAGCAATTTTGACCACGTCAGCGCCGAGCCGCCGCAACCGCTGGTAGAGCCGGGGGAGGCGCGGCGGAGTGCGCCGGAAATCGTGCAGGGAAACAATGCGCCGCGCCGGCGGAAGCAAGGCCGCCCGCAGCGCCGGCGGAAAGGCTTCCAGCGTTTCGGCGTCCACGTCCACCCAGGCACAGCCGGCGTGAGCGGCGAGGCTGAGCAAGGCGAGCTGGGCCGAGGCGCTGCCGCGGAACCCGCCGCCCTGGGCGACGCGGCGGCAGGTGGCGATCAAAGTGAGGCGGGTGGGGCGGCGCGCCAGCCGCTCGAGTACGCTCACGATGTCGGCTACGCTGCCCAAAGCATCGAGGCGCAACTCGAGCAGGCGAGCGCGCCGGCCCGCGCGCACAATGGCGCGCCAGAAGGCCTGCGGGGAACGCTCGGCCACCACGAGAGCGATACGTTGCGGAAAGGAACGCGGAGCCACGGTTCGACTCGATGGCAGCGAAGAAAAAGGCTCTTCTAGTGCCGTTCCAACTATTTGCGGCTAATCGTCTCCCGGTCTCGATGCATTCGAGACGAAACTTTCGGGCACGATAGTATAGGCTAAACAAGTTGGAACGGCACTAGCACACAGGCGACAGCCTGTAAAGAAAAGAGGCGGCGCAAGCCCAGGGGAAGAAAACCGGAAAAAAGCGGAAAACTGCCAAGGGCAGCAAGAGTTTCAGCTTGACAACGGTTTGCCGGGTTTGTTAGGGTCGGCGGCAGCAGCGCCCACCGGCAACCGGGCGAGGCATCGCTCCGGTCAAGGAGGAGACATGACCAGGACGTTGGGGCTCGGCGCGCTCGCCAGCCTGTTGATGGTCGGACTGCTTCCGCAGAAGGGAACCGCCCAAGTCTACCAGGCCCCCAGCCGGGCGACACCCAAGGAGGTCTACTGCTCGGGGTTCATCTCCTCGAGCCGCCTCCCCCGGGACCTGCTCATCATCGGGGCCGAAGACCGCGTGGGCGAGCTCATCTACACCGAGAACGAATACGTGTACCTGGGCCGCGGGCGTGATGGGGGCGTGAACGTTGGGCAGCGGTACCTGGTGGTGCGGCGGTTCAACGACCCCAATCCCACCGAAGCCTTCGGCGCCCAGACAGAGATGATCCGGGCGCTGGGCCACCTCTACCACGACATCGGCCAGGTGGAGGTGAAGATCGTGCATGACACGACGGCGACCGCGCTGGTGACCGCCGCCTGCGATGCCCTGCAAATGGGCGACATTCTGATCCCCTTCCAAGAACGCCCGGTGCCGGAGTATCGGCCGCTGGACGGCTTTGACCGCTTTGCGCCGCCGAGCGGGTCAACCCAGGGCACGGTGCTGCTGGGCCACGATTTCGCCTATGCCCTGGGCCAGGGCGACGCCGCCTACGTCAACCTGGGGACGGCCCAGGGGGCCAAGGTGGGCGACTACCTGCGCTTCTACCGCTGGGGCCAAGGAACGAACTACGAAGGCTTTCGGGGGAAGGTGCGCGGGCAGTGGCGCTACTATCGCGGCGTTCCCTGGAACCACCCCATCCCCATCGACACCAAAATCCGCAAGCGCCTCCCCCGCGAAGTGCTGGGCGAAGGCGTGGTGGTGCACGTCGACCAGAACACCTCCACCGTCGTCATCACCTTCAGCCTGCGCGAGATTCATCCCGGCGACTACGCCGAGGTGCAGAAGCCGACCCCGCCCACGGCTGAACTGACCGTGCGGCCGGCCCGCATCACACGGGGCGAGTGGGCCACGCTGAGCTGGGTGACCACAGCCGCCAACGACGTGACCATCACCCCTGTACCCGGCTCGACCAGCCGCCGGGGTACGGAGAACGTCTGGCCGGAGCAGACCACAACCTACCGCTTGGCGGCGCGGGGACCGTTCGGGACGGCCGAAGCCACGGCTACCCTGACGGTAGTGGAGCCGCCGCCTCCGCCGGCGCCGCCGGCTCGAGCGCCGGCCGGGCCGAGCCTGGAGGAGCTGTTTGCCCGGAGTGTGCAGGACATCTTCTTCGAGTTCAACAAAGCCGACATCACGCCCGAGGCCATGAGCGCCCTGCGGCAGGCCGCTGATTTCCTGCGCGCCCACCCGCAGGCGCGGGTGCGCATCGAGGGCCACTGCGATGAGGTCGGCTCCGACGAATACAACATGGCACTCGGAGCCCGC
>JACPRL010000118.1 GCA_016189965.1 Acidobacteriota bacterium
ACTGGGCCGACGGTGAATCGCGCATCCTGATTTCGGCCGCTCTCAACCAATCTGATCGGCTCAGCAGTTCGACGCGGCTGGGACAGAAACTGTTCGCCGCCAGCTCGGACCTCCCCTTCCGGGTGTACTGCTTTCAGGTACACCCGTTGCCGGCCGTGGCCGAAGAGGAGGAAGAATTCTTGCTGCGCTACAACGTCATGGGCGTGGCGTTGAGCCCAGAAGCCTTCCAGAAACTCCGGCAGGAAATCTCCCTCACCCCGCGGCCCCTGCGGCAGACACTGTTCGGGCAGGAAGAGGTGGCGACGCTTTACTGCGGCACGGTCCCGCTCGGCCAGCGCTTCGAGAAGCTAATCGTGCGCGAAGCACGCCTCGCCCGCCTGCACCTTCCGGATCGCCGGGTGGTGGACTGGACACCGCAACACTACTACGAGGTGTGCGTCTCGCCGGCGCTCTACGAGCAGTTTACCCCCAGCGCGGCCTAGTCGTTCCGACTGGGCTATAATGAATCCGAGGTCGGAGGGGTGGAGGATCCGGTGATCCTCCCGGCCTTCAAAGCCGGTGGTCCTTCGGTGAGCGCCGGGGGACGATGGGTTCGACTCCCATACCCTTCCGCCATCGTCCTGATGGCGCGCCGGAAGAAGAAGAAGACGGCGTTTGATCCCGCGCAGCTCGCCCGGCGCATGGGTCGCGCCGTTGTTGGCCGCCCGCCTTCTGAGCGCGTCCTCCCCTCCAAGAAAAGAGGGAAACCCAAACATAAGAAACGCGCCCTCGAACGCGAGTTCAACTGAGGTGCGGGTCACCGGTCACCGGCCACCAGAAGCCATTGCAACACTGAAGAAAGGCCATAAGGGTGGCCGCTGCCACTGGGCTCCGCGAGCGGGTCCGACGCACGTCAGGGCACGGCTTCAGCCGTGCCGAAAAAAAGCTGCGCGCAGCGCAACCTTGGAAGGGGTGCGGGGAAACCCTCTCTGGGTGTCCCCGCCGCCCGGAGGTTGTGCAACCGCTTCTAGTCACCGATCACCGTTTTTCCGTCCCCGACCGGGACTAGTTCTTGGAGCTTCAACCGGGCTTGTAATCGGGGACGGCATCACCCGGCTGGAAGACGGTGATGCGCTGCCCGGTCAATTGGCCAAATTCCTCGGCCACTGCCTCGATGTCCTTGCGCACAAAGCCGAGGCTCGAGACACTGATGCTGCCGTTGGGCTCAACCAGGAAAAGCGTCGGGACGTTCGTCAGCCCGTAGTCGTTTGAGACAGGATAGCCCTCGTCATCGAGCAGCATGGGGAAAGTACAGCCATACTCCCGCGCGAAGGCCACCGTGTCCGGCCTGTCGTTCTGCGAGATACCCCAAACCTGAATCCCGTTCTTGCCTTTGACCCCCTGATACAAGCGCTCCACAAAAGGAAAGGTGAACTGGCAGACCGGACAGCTCACCTTGAAGAAGGCCAGCAACACCGGCCCTTGCTTCAACGCCTCCGCAAGCGAGCAGGTGTTTCCTTCCGTGTCCTTCAGCGCGAAGGGCGGGGCTTGCGTCCCCGCTTCCAACGTTTGCATGCCGGGTCCTCCGAAAAGCCGGGAAAGAAATTGCATTACCATCCCACTCATTTTAGCAGATGAAACAAATCAGGAATTGGATTCAGCGGCGGCGCCCAATTTTTTTTAACGCTTCCCAGGCGGCGGTCAGCAGCGGATCATAGACCGGCCCGAAGGGCGGCGCGTAGCCGAGATCAAGGTGGACGAAATCGCTCAGCGTCATCCGCGCCGCCAGCGCTGTGGCCAACACGTCGATCCGCCGCGCCGCTCCTTCTTCCCCCGCCAGTTGCCCTCCCAGCAGGCGCCCGCTTTCGCGGTCAACCACCAGCGTGGCCCGCAGCGGCTGCCCGCCCAGGTAGCGCGCCCGCGAACGAGCCTCGATCGTCACCGCCTCTGCGCTGAAGCCCGCGGCGCGCGCCGCCTCCTGGCTGAGCCCGGTCTTCGCCACTTCCAGACCGAAGACCTTGGTCACCAGCGTCCCCACTACACCCGGGAAGCGGGCGTTGCCACCGGCGGCGTTTTCCCCGGCGACGCGGCCTTGCTTGTTGGCCGTGGTTCCCAGCGGCACGTAAACCGGCCCTCCCGTCACCAGGTGTGTGGTTTCGGCGCAATCGCCCGCCGCATACACGCTGGGCAGATTTGTTTGCTGACGGTCGTCGGTGCGGATGGCCCCTGTTGAGCCCAGCTCCACTCCGGCGCGCGCGGCCAGTTCGACCCGCGGCGCCACCCCAGTCGTCAGCACCACTACCTCGGCTGTCAGTTCCTGCCGCGGCCCATAGACGACCTGCACGGATTCGTCGAGCCCCGGCTCCACGCAGTTGACGGCGGCGTTCAGGATGGCGCGGATACCGTGGCGCGCCAGCCTTTCGTTCACCCAGAACCCTATCTCCGGCTCCAATCCTTCCAGCAGCGTGTCGGAACGTTCGAGTACCGTTACGTCCACGTCGTGCGCGCGCAGCGCTTCCGCCGCCTCGAGACCAATGTAGCCGCCCCCAATCACCACACCCCGCCGCGGCCGCCGCGCCAGAAGAAAATCCCGCAGCGCCAGTGCTCCCCGCAGATCGTTGCAGGTGAACACACACGGGCGCTCCACTCCCGGGATAGATGTGGCGGGCGCGCCCCCTGCCGCCAGGACGAGCTTGTCGTACTTCAGGGCGTAGGTGCTGTCGGCGGCGCGCACTTCTACCTCTTTCTTGCCGGGGACGATTTCCACGACTTCGTGGCCGGTGCGGACATCCACGTCGCGCTCGCGGCGGAAGAACTCCGGCGTGTAGACGATGAGGTCCTCCGGCCGCCGCACCACACCCGAGACCAGGTAAGTCAGGCCGCAGGTGCCGTAGGAGACGTAATCGCCCTTCTCGAGCACCACGATTTCCATCCGCGGGTTGAGCCGCCGCGCGCGGCTGGCCGCGCTCATGCCGGCCGCCACGCCGCCAATTACGACCAGGCGCTCTGCGGGCACAAGCCCTCCTTGTCCTCGAGACGAAGCGGACTCACGACGGGCGTGTCATCTTACGCCAGCCCCTCGCGGGGTCAACAGAATGACATCGTCTGGCAAGTGGGTCACGCATTCCGCGTGAGCTCCCCTCACACTCTCTCTTCGCTCCCGCTAGTAGGCCAGACATTCCTGTCTGGCAGGAGGGCGAAGCCCTCCTTCATTCAGCCGGAGTTCGCCGTTGGTTTTTCTGTCTCATGTGTGCGGCGGGATCTTGCCTGCCCTGCCTGCATCCAGCCCCTTTGAGGCGAGCTCAGTGGATGCGTTTGGACTTGCGGTTCAGGTAGTCGAGCAGCAGGTACTGCCCCAACGTGTGCGGTGTGGTGAAGTAAGCCTTGCCGCGGGCAATCTGGCACACCTGATGGACGAAGTGCACCAGCGTGTAGTCGTTCGCCAGCATGAAGGTGTTGATGAGGATGCCGGCGCGCCGGCAGCGCGCCACCTCCTTCAACGTCTCGCTCACCACCAGCGGATCCAGCCCGAAGGCGTTCTTGTAGATGCGCCCGTCTTCCAACGTCAACGCCGACGGCTTCCCGTCGGTGATCATAATCACCTGCCGCATATCTTTGTTCTCGGTGCTGAGTACCCGCCGGGCCAGCCGCAGCCCTTCGCGGGTGTTCGTGTAGTAGGGTCCCACCTGCACGCGGGCCAGTTGGCTCAGCGGCAGTGGCTCGGCGGAATCGTGGAACAGCACCACGTGCAGCGAATCCCCGGGATACTGCGTGCGAATCAGGTGTGCCAGCGCCAGCGCCACCTTCTTCGCCGGCGTGAAGCGGTCCTCCCCGTAGAGAATCATGCTGTGGCTGCAGTCGAGCAGCAGCACCGTGGCGCAGGAGCTCTGGTATTCCGACTGGTGCACCTGCAGGTCTGGGTAGTCAAGCTCGAGCGGAAACAGGACATCGCGGTGGCCGTCGGCCAGGCGGCGTTTGATGCTGCTGCTCAGCGTGGCGGTGATGTCCAGGTTCAAGTGGTCGCCGAATTCGTAGGTCTTCGGCGCCCCCACCACTTCGACGCCCGTGGCCAGCTCCCGCGTGTCGTGCCGCCCGAAGCTCGACTTCCCCAGCGCGCCCAGCAAGTCCTTGAGCTGCCGGTAGCCCAGGAAGTCGATGGCCTTGTCGGTCACCTCGAAGCGAACGCGGCGCGGGTCGAATTCGTCCTCCAGCCGCCCGGCCTGTGCCGCGGGCGGCGGTGGCTGGTCCACGCGGATTTGGCCTTCCTTGGCTAGGCGTTCGATGAGGTCCTGCAGGAACTGGTTCAGCAATTCGTCGGCTTGCTCGGGATTCTCCTCCATCGCCTGGCGCAGCGCCTCGGGTAGCATCTGGTTGGCTTCGAGCGCCTCCAGGATGGCCTGCCGGAGCTGTTCCAGCGTGCGCTCGAAGTCCAGCTCGGAAAAACCGTAATACTGCGCTTCGAAACCGCTCCGCAGGAGATAGTCGGCCAGGTGGGACAGCAGGTCGTCGAGGTCGATGCCGTCAGCCCAACTGGGCGTATAGCGCGAATAGCGGGTGAAGCGCACCGCAGCCACTCACTGGTAGGAGCGCCGGTGGCGCGGCGGGACGTCGCGCGGACGCGGCTCGGGCGCCGGCCGCTCTTCGGCGTAGAAGCCGCGCTCCTCGTCCCGGCTGATCTTGCGGTGGGCGTAGAGACCTTCCAGGATGAATTCGCAGGCCGCCGCCACCAGCGCCGGGTGGTCTTTCGGCTTGACGCCCAGCGCCGCTGCCGCCTCCACCAGGCCCTGGATCTTGCCGAACTGCTGGAGCAGTTCGCGCGACGCCGCGTCGCCGGGCAGCTTGAGCGATCCGCCCAACTCGAACCACTGCACCACCTGTTGGAGGTTGGCCTGGCCGAAGCGCTCCTGGAAGACAGACCCGATGGCGTCGCGGATCAAATCCCGCGCCACCTGGTCGGCCCCCCGCATCTCGCCTTCGTACTCCAGCTCGAACTTTCCCGTGAGCGAGGTCATGGCCGCGTAGATGTCACCGATGCGTGGCACCACCTTGTCCTCGCGCGCCAACCGCGCCCGGCGCTCCGCGTTGCTCACCGTGTTTTCCAAACAGGTGATGGGCATGCGCTGGCTGACGCCCGAGCGCTTGTCGATTTTCTTGTTCTGGCGCGCCTGGAAGGCGATCTCTTCCACCACTTCGGCGACAAAGGGGGGCACTTCCAGCTTGCCCGCGCCGTCGCGGTGGAGCATCGCCTCCTGCCGGGTGATGCGCAGGCCTTCTTCTCGCGTGAGGGGATAGTGGGTGCGGACCTCCGAGCCAATGCGGTCTTTCAGCGGCGTGATGATTTTGCCGCGCGCCGTGTAGTCCTCCGGATTGGCGGTGAACACCAGGCAGACGTCGAGCGGCAGGCGCACCGGGTAGCCCTTAATCTGGATATCTCCCTCCTGCATGATGTTGAACAGCCCCACCTGGATTTTCGCCGCCAGGTCGGGCAGTTCGTTGATGGCGAACAGACCGCGGTTGGCGCGCGGCAGCAGGCCGTAGTGGATGGTCAGTTCGTCGGAGAGCGCCAGGCCGCCTCGAGCCGCCTTGATCGGATCAATGTCGCCGAGGATGTCGGCGATAGTCACGTCCGGAGTGGCGAGCTTCTCCACGAAGCGCCGCTCGCGCGGCAGCCAGGCAATCGGCGTGGCGTCGCCCTTCTCCGCCACCAGCCGCCGGCAAGCGTAGCAGATGGGCTGGAAAGGGTCGTCGTTGATCTCGCAGCCGGCGATGACGGGAATCTCCTCGTCGAGAAAATTCACCAGCGAGCGCAGAATCCGGCTCTTCGCCTGCCCGCGCAGGCCGAGCAGGATGAAGTTGTGCCGCGAGAGGATGGCGTTGACAATCTGCGGAACCACGCTGTCATCGTAGCCCACGATGCCGGGGAAAAGCTCTTCGCCGCCGTCCAGCTTCGCGAGCAGGTTCTCCCGCATCTCCTCTTTGACGCTGCGGCCGGCGCCAGAAGCGGCCGGGCCGCTCGCTTTCAATTCTCCCAACGTGCGTGCTTTAGTCATGGGTTCCCCTTGTCCATCCCGGAGTTACGCCCGTCGCCCATTATAGCCGAACTGCCACTGCGCCTGCCTGCGCTCTCTTCTTCTTGCGATGCGCCGAGCCCCGCCCGCGTTTTCCCTGGTCTCGCCCGCGCCGTGCCAACTGGCAGGATGCTGAAAAAGTGGTGGAATTGGAAGGGCGGGGCTTTTCGGAGCGCAGCGGAGACGCTGAGCGAAGTCGAAGGGAGCCCCGCCGGAAAAAAAGCTGCGCGCAGCGCCACCGCGGCAGGGGTCCGGGGAAACCCACTATGGGTGTCCCCGCCGCCCGGAGGCTGTGCAACTGCTTCCACCGTTGACTTGGCGGCAGGGCAAAAGTAGAAAGGTCGTCCACAGTGGGCTAAGGGGGCGCTATGAAGCTGGCGAATCAAGTGGCGATTATCACTGGGGCGTCGGAGGGAATCGGCAAGGCTCTCGCCGAGCTCTTCGCCCGCGAAGGCGTGCGCGTGGTGCTCGCCGCGCGCTCGGAAGAAAAGTTGCAAGCTCTGGCGAATGCCCTGGGCCCGGACCGCGTGCTCGTTGTGCCGACCGACGTAGCCGACAGCGCGCAACTGAAGCAACTTGTGGCGCGCACCGTGGAGCGCTTCGGCGGCCTCGACATCCTGGTGAACAACGCCGGCGTCGGGCTCTACGCCCGCGTCGAGGAGATGGACTGGGAGCACTTCCGCCGTATGTGGGAGGTGAACTTCTTCGCTGCCGTCCGGCTGACCATGGAGGCCTTGCCCTACTTACAGCAGCGCCGCGGTGTCGTCGTCAACATCTCCTCGGTGGCCGGCAAGATGCCGCTCCCCTTTATGGCGGGTTACTGCGCCACCAAGTTTGCCCTCACCGCATTCTCGCACGGGTTGCGGATGGAACTGGCGCCGGCCGGCGTGCGCGTGCTTGTGGTCTGTCCCGGGCGGGTGCGGACCGAATTCCACAAGGTCGCCTACCGCGATGGGCGGAGTCTGCCCCGCATCTTCGAGCGCCGCGACAGCAGCGGCATTCCCGCCGAACGGGTGGCGCAGGCAACGCTGCGCGCCATCCAGCGCGGCCGCCGCGAAATCGTCGTGCCGTGGCACTTACGCCTGCTGGTGGCCTTTCAGGCTGTGTTCCCGGGGCTGACCGAGCGCGTCCTGGCCCGCCTGGCGCAGCAATCAAACCAGGCCCAGTGGTGAGCCGGGGCCAGTGCCGTTCCAACTTCTTCGGCCTAGACTTTCAGCGGATGTCATTCCGAGCCCTTGCCCGCCCTGGCGGCGAGGAATCTGCTTTTTAGGGCGTTCCGCTGGCCTCTTGGATCAGTAGCCGCAAATCGTTGGGACGGCACTAGCGGGAGAGGTCGTGCAGGGCCTCTTCCATCTCGGTTTTGGCGTGTAACTCCCCGTTGCGCCCGGTGACTTCGATGCCCCGCTGATACATCTGCCGGGCCTCTTCGACGCGCCCCAACTGGCTCAGCAGAATGCCGGATTGCTGATAGGCCGCGGTGTAGTTGGGATTGAAGCTTAGGAGTTTGTTGAAAGCCGCCAGCGCCTCCTCGCTGCGCCCGGCTTTGGCGTATTCCAGCGCCAGCCCGTAATGCGCGAACGCGTCGGTGGGGCGCTCGCGAGTGAATTCTTCCAGCATTTCCAGCCGCGACTTCGTCATCCTGACTCCTGTTGAGCTGCCTCGAATTGCCAACCAAGCAACGGACGGCTATAGTATAGCCCTTTCCGGGGAGAAGAATCCGATGCGAAGAATAGCGTTGTTGTGCGGGCTGCTGGTTCTGTTGCCCGCTCTCGGGGCGGCCGACGAGCGCGCCGTCGCGTTGGTAGAGGAAATGATGCAGGCGATGGGCGGAGCGGAAGCCTGGGAGCGGATGCGGTTCCTCCGCTTCGACTGGGTCGTCGAGCGCGACGGCCAGACCGTCGCCCACGTCCGCCACCTCTGGGACCGCTACGACGGCCGCTACCGCGTGGAATGGACGACCCGCGAAGGCAAGAAGGTCGTCGCCCTGTTCAACGTCAACACGCGCGCCGGTCGCGTTCGCGTGGATGGCGAGGAAGCTCAGGGCGAGGAGCTGAAGAAACAACTCGAGCAAGCCTACGGCCGCTTCATCAACGACAGCTACTGGCTGCTGATGCCGTGGAAGCTGAAGGACCCTGCGGTGAAGCTCGAGTACGTGGGCGAGACCGAGCTCGAAGGGCGAAGCTACGACCTTCTGCACGTCAGCTTTGCGCAGGTCGGCCTGACCCCGGGCGACCACTACTGGGCGTTTCTCAACCGCCAGACGCGTCTGATGGAGCGCTGGGCCTACTTCTTGCAGAGCTACGAGGGCGCGCCGGCGCTGGAGAAGGCTACCCCGTGGGAGTGGCGCGGCTGGGCCGACGTCGGTGGCCTGCGCCTGGCGCGCGAGCGCCTGCGCATCGGGCAGAACGCCCGCATCCATTTTCCCGTGCTGGTTGTGCTCGATTCGGTCGACGCCAGCGTCTTCGACTCCTTCGAGGCCGAGCTCCCGGGTGGAGAATAAGTGATGGCACGCAAGCAGAAGAAGGCGGCGCAAAAGCCACGGAGCACAACCAAGCGCTTCAAGGAACCTCGCGCGGACAGCGGCTTGCTCAAGGGCAAACCGGTCCGCGCCTCCCAGTCGGAAATGGTTGAAGTCGTGCTCCCCAACGACGCCAACCCGCTGGGCAACATCCTCGGCGGCCGCGTGATGCATCTGATCGACATTGCCGCCGCCATCGCCGCTCACCGCCACTCGCAGAGCCTGGCGGCCACCGCGGCGGTGGACTACCTCGACTTCCGCAGCCCAATCAAAGTGGGAAACCTCATCGTGCTCAAGTCGTCGGTCAACCGTGTCTTCCGCACTTCGATGGAAGTGGGCGTGAAAGTTTTCTCGGAGGACATCCTGACCGGCGAGCGCCGGCACACCAGCTCCGCCTACGTCACCTTCGTGGCGGTGGACAAGCACGGACGGCCGGTGCCCATCCCGCCCGTCATCCCGCAGACGGCCACCGAGCGGCGCCGCTACCGCGAGGCGGAGACTCGCCGCCGGTTGCGCCTGGCGCACCGCTCGAAGAAGAGCGCCTAGGAGCGGTGCCGAAAAAAAAGACCATTGTCATTCCGAGCCCTTGACTGCCTTTGGCGGCGAGGAATCTGCTTTTCCGCTCTGCTGCCACCGAATTACCGGCCCCTCCTCCCGTCTGTCATCCCGAGCGGAGTCCCGCCCTTTCGCAGAAAAGGGCGGGCGGAGTCGAGGGATCTGCTTTTCGGCTCGGCGGGCACCGAATTGCCGCTCTCTCCTCCCGTTTGTCATCCCGAGCGCAGCCGAAGGGAGCGCAGTCGAGGGGCGCCTGGGGCGCAATCCTCCAGCGCGGGACCTCTCGTCTGGCGGCCCCCTCTTCACTCCCGCTAGTAGGCCAGACATTCCTGTCTGGCAGGAGGGCGACGCCCTCCTTCGTTCAGAGCCTGCCGCTGAGCCAAGCCAAAGGGAGCGAAGCCGAGGGACACCGCTCGGAAACTCCGCCACCGCGCCGCCACGCCGTCGGCTTGTCATCCCGGGCGGAGTCGAGGGATCTGCTTTTTGGCTCCTCTGCCGCCGAATTGCCGCCCCCTCCTCCCGTTTGTCATCCCGAGCCCTTGCGCGCCTTGGCGGCGAGGGATCTGCTGTTCGGGTCGGCGCGCGCCGAATTGCCGCCCTCCGGAGCGCGTGTTAGAATCAAAGCTCGGTGGGCGGTTAGCTCAGCGGCAGAGCATCCCGCTTACACCGGGAAGGTCGTCCGTTCGAATCGGACATCGCCCACCAGGCTTGAGGCTGGAAGCTAG
>JACPRL010000114.1 GCA_016189965.1 Acidobacteriota bacterium
ATCTCCCACTTCTCTTCCGGACTGCGCTTGACTTGCTGCTTGCGGCTCATGGTGCCTCCTCGTCGGAGGCCCTGAATCATACCCAGGTGGGCTGTCCAGTTTTAGAGGGGTGCACTACAGAAGCTGGTGTAGGCGTAGGTGGCGGTGCCGGCCTCGGGAGTGGTGGCGGAGGTCAAGCGTGCGTAGGGCTCGGGTGCCCGCTTTTGGCTCCAATCCCAAAGCGGCTCAACCTGCGCTATAGTGGCGCGGCTTGGACACCATGAACTTGAGGTAAACTGATGGGCGAACTGTTTCCGGGGCTGCGGGCCCTGCCCAACCTCCACCCCGTCTTCATCCACTTCCCGCTGGCGCTGCTGCCGCTCGCGCTCGTCTTTCAGCTCTGGGCCGTAGTCTCCCGCCGCGACGACGTCGCCCGCCTCGCCCTCTGGCTCCTCTGCATCGGCGCGCTAGCCGCGCTGGCCGCCGCCGGGTCCGGCCTCATCGCCGAAGGAACCGTCGAACACGCCGGCGAAGCCCACGAAGCCCTCGAGCTCCACGAGAAGCTGATGCTCACCGCCACCGGCCTCAGCGTCGCCCTGGCCATCGTCGCTCTGCTCCTGCAGCGCCGGCCGCGCCGCGCCACCCAGCTTTTCGTTCTCGTCGGCCTGCTCGTTATCTGCGGCACGCTCGCCGTGGGGGCCGACCGCGGCGGTCTGATGGTCTACCACCACGGCGTCGGCGTCCGTCCCGAACCTTCGGGACCCGCTCCCGCCCCTGCCGACCAGCCCGTCCCCGAGCATCAGCACTGACCCCCGCCGCAGCGGCGGCTGATGGTTGAATGGCTTATTGGTTGATTGGTTGATTCGGGTCGCCGCCTTCCGCAAGGCGGGTCAGGGCTTCTCGGATCCCGCTCTGCGGGAGGAGACCCCGCCTGCCCTGAGCGTAGTCGAAGGGAGCTTGCCGAAGGGAGCCCTGACATACAGGCCCGAAAAAACAAGCGGCTTTAGCCGCTGAGGTCGTCCGCCCGGTTCGCTCGCCCCCGAGCACCAGGGAAGCAACGAAGCAAGGAGGCGTGCTTGAAGCCTTCCGATTTTCTCTTTTCTATTTTCCCTTTTCGCCTTTTCTCTTTTGGCGGGTCGCGGGCTTGCCCTGAGCGAAGCCCCGATGCAATCGGGGCGGAGTCGAAGGGCCACGGCCCACGCGCCGCGATCCCTGGTAGCCTCTGCGGTTGCTCTGCGCCTCTGCGGTGAGTTGCCTTTATCTGTGTTTATCTGTGTTCATCTGTGGTTCCGTTCCCACGGGTCGCCAGTCGCCTTAGCGCGTCTTCTTCCCCAAACTCACCAGGAACTTCACCGCCACCCCCACGCGCCCGCCCTCGCGCTCATCCACCCGCACAACCTCCGCCGGGTAGTCCTGGTTGATCGCCCCCGGCGCACTCGAGTGGGGATAGGTCACCACCAGCTTCAGCCCCTTGAAGTACGGATAGCGGGAAAGAAAACAGATCCCGCCCCGCGCCACGTTCTCCGTCTTGTTGAACTCGTCAATCGTCACCCCGGGCGCCTCCCCGCGCACCCGGATGGGCATGCGCAAGGGCGAGCGCCCATGCCCGCGCCGCTCGCTGGTCGCCGGCGCCGCCTCGGCGGCTGCCGGCGCCCCCGCCGCAGTTGTGCTGCCTGCCGCCGGTGCGGCGGCGCGGCTCTTCCCGGTCAGGTAGTTCAGCCCTGCGGGAATCTCCCAGCGCACCTGCGTTCGCAGCGCCCCCAGGCAGTCGTCAATCACCGCGTCCACTTCCGAGAACTGCTCTTCGTGCCAGCCCTCCTGCTCGATGGCCACCTGCCGGCACTGGCGCAGCAGCTCGAGCAGGTCGGCCAACTCGAACCCCTGCTCGGCGGCCACCCGCGCCTGCTCGCGCATCCAGTTGTCGAGCCCGGTGTAGTTGCCCCGCAGCATGGCATCCGTGCAGGCTTCGTACCAATGCGCCGCCGTCTTCATCAGCTCGTGGTAGGGCAGGAGGGAAAACTGGCACTCGCGCCGCGCCCGCAACCGCTCGCCCGCCACCCCGGCGTAGCGGTCCCGCCGCCACGCATCGCGCAGCCGCGGTTGGCCGGGTTCGTCTTCGACGTAGGGCATTGGGCGAGATTATAGCGCAGCCGGTTGGATTCCTTGGCGCTTCAGTAGGACAGGCATTCCTGCCTGTCGTGCCCGCGCAGCGGGCATTGGCTAAGGGGCGCCGCTCGGAACCGAGCCGTTCCTCCCCGATTCAAATCCAACCCGGCGGCCCCTACCCCCGGGAACCACGGGCGGAAGCCCGTGGCCTATTTTCCCTTTTCTATTTTCTCTTTTCGCTTTTCTTATGAGTGCAGCCGCTGCGGATAGAGCCAGCTCACTTTCCGCCCGCGCACTTTGACGCTGAGCTTCCCCGCGGCCGGCGCGCCCGTTTTCGCGTCGCGCGGCAGCGCGAGCTCCACTTGATACTGCCGCTCGAGCAGCCCCCGCAGCTCCCGCAGATAGGGGTCGAGCGTCGGCTGATGCACGCCCAGCCCGAAGGCGCGCCCGCCCGTCTCCGTGCACAGCCGCTCCAGGTAGGCTTCCACATCCAGGTGCGCCGCGCCCTCGCCCGCCCCGATGTGCAGCGCCCAGACGGCCACGCCCCGCCGCTCCGCCTGCTCAATCGCCCGGTTGAGCGGGGAATCGGCGTAGATGGAGGGCTCCGGGTCGCTCCCTTCGCCGATGTAGATGATCTGCTCGCGGGCCGTTGGCGACCCCGGAAACCGCGCGAGCAGCTCGGCCACCCGATCGCCCAGTTTCGTCACCCCGGTGGAAACGTCCGGCACGCGCAGCGCCGCAACCGCGGCGGCGCGGTCGGCGGTAAACTCCTGCGCCACTTCCATCATCCCCGGCTTCAGGTAGGCCACCAGAATCTGCGTCCCCTCGGGCAGGCCGGCGATGAACTCGCGCAGGTAGGGGAGGTTCTCGAGCAGCGCCGTCCCCACGCTCTCGTCCACCAGCAGCGCCACCCGCAGCGGGCGCTCCTCCGGCTGGTAGAGGCGCAGGATTTCCGCCGCTTGCCGGCCCACGCGGATTTCCAGTTCGGCCGCCGCCAGCGACTCCACCCCGCTCGGCGGCGTCAGCGGCATTCGCCGCTCCGCCGCGCTCTGCGTCTCTCCGGCCAGCGCACCGCACAGCGCCGCGAGCACTAGCAGCGCAATTCTCGTCCGCATATTTCCAAGAGGGATTCGCTTCGAGCTAACCACGCATCCGCCGTACTAACCCGAACAGCGCCAGCCCCAACCCGGCCAGAAACAGCAGCGGCAGCAGCACGTCGGCCAGCCAGCGCGAATAGGGAAAGGGCAGGGTCAAGGGGCTGTAGCCGGCGGCAAAGTAGTAGAACACTCCCGCCAGCAACATGTAGAGGAGACCGCGGCGAATCTCCACCCGCCCGGTGGCCACGTCATAACCGCGCGCTACTTCGACGTGAGGGAGGTACTCGCGGCAGTGCGGACACTGGGTCAAGCTGTCGGCCACGTACTTGCCGCAAGAAGGACACTGGCGCTGACCCATAGAACGCTCGCGCGCGACGCTGCGCTGCTGGGGCCTAGCCTAGGAGGCGGGCGGCGCGGCTGTCAAGCCCGCCGCTACTGCCCGGGCGCCAGCAGCTTCGCCCCTTTCAGCTTCCGTTGCAGCTTGACCTTCTTCGGTGGTCCCTCGCCGCTGTACTCCAGCACGAACTGCTGGTTCATCAAGGCGCGGAACTCCGCCAGGTGGGGCGCAATGTCGACCGCATAACTTCCGGAGGAAAACACCTTCCCGCCCGACTTGTCTGTCAGGTAGTCCAGGAAGGACAGCCCCGAATGGAAACCGACGCCCCCGCCGAAAGGCGAGGCGTCATACACATCGCCCCGGGGGCCGGAGGGGGCAGAGCCAGGAGCTCCCGTACCGGCTCCGGGAGGGCTCGATGTTCCCCCCGTCATGCTGGGCAGTTCGCGTCCGATGGCGTCGCTTGCCGGGCTTTGCACCCGCGTCAGTGGCGGGACCGCATTCGTGTAAATCACCCAGACGGGCACGCCCGCTGTCCGAGCCAGTTGCGCAGCCTGGAGCAGGCTGCGGTTCTCCGAGGGCGTCGAGTTCGGATACAGGGCGTCGGAACCCTCGGAAAACAGCAGAACTTCCTTGCGGGCGGCCGCCAGCCGATCCATGAAGGCGACGATCTGCGCCACCTTGTCGTAGGGAGTCGGCGGCGCCGCATCGGCCGTTCCCCGCGGCGTCCGCAGCGTGTCGGCCACCTTCTGCAGCTCGTTGCTGAAGTGCGGTGACGGCAGCGGCGCGTCAATCGTCTGCGCCGTCAGGTAGAACACGCCCACCCAGGTGTTGGGCGGCTGGTTCAGAATGAAGTCGCGCAGCACCGGCAACTGCGACCCGAATTCCTGCGTCAGGTTGTCTTGCAATACGATGGCCAGCACCGTCGGCAGTTGCTCGGGACGGTAGACGCGAGCCGGCTGGAGCTTCTGCTTCTCGAGTTCAATCTGGAAATCGGTTGGCCCGAGCTCCGGCACCGCTTCCAGCTTGCCCGTGAGCGTCACCACCACCCGCCGGGCGTTCGACGCCGGCGCCGGCTGCTGCTCTTGCGCCCAGACACCGGAGGCACCCAGCGCTAGGACGAGCCCGACTACGACCGCCTGTCTTTTTCTCATTTCCCTCTCCCCTCGCGCCCTCCCCGCTTCCACGAGCTCCATTCTACCGCCGTCGCCTAACCCTGGAACTCACTCCGGGTAGACCCCGTCCAGAAACGCCCGCAGCTTGCGCGAGCGCGACGGGTGCCGCAGCTTCCGCAGCGCCTTGGCCTCGATCTGGCGGATGCGCTCGCGGGTGACGTTGAAGAACGCCCCCACCTCCTCCAGCGTCCGCTGGGCACCGTCTTCGGTGAGGCCGAAACGCAGCCGGATCACCTTGGCCTCGCGGGGGGTGAGGGTCTTCAGGACCTCGTTCACCTCGTCGCGCAGCATCGCCGAGGCCGCGGAGTGCGCGGGCGACACGACGCTCGTGTCCTCGATGAAGTCGCCCAGGTTGGAGTCGTCGTCCTCTCCGATCGGGCGG
>JACPRL010000119.1 GCA_016189965.1 Acidobacteriota bacterium
GAGCTGGTGCTGGTGCACGACGCGGTGCGGCCGTTCGTCGAGCCGGCGCTCATCGAGCGGGTGATTGAGGCGGCGGCGGAAACCGGCGCGGCCATCCTCGGGCTGCCGGTGGGCGATACCGTGAAGCAGGTCGAGCCGGCGGCGGGCACGCACGCCTCGCGCATCCTGGCGACGATTCCGCGCGAGCGGCTGGTGCTGGCGCAGACGCCGCAGGTGTTTCGCTATGCGCTGCTGCGCGAGGCGCTGGAGGGCGCGGAGGCCGACGGTTTCCGCGGCTCGGACGAAGCCGTGCTGGTCGAGCGGTTGGGCCACCCGGTGACGGTGGTGATGGGTTCGGAGCGAAACATCAAAATCACCAAGCCCACCGACCTCGACCTCGCCCGCTTCTTCCTCGCCCAGGAACGAGGCCGCTAGCCATGCGGGTCGGCATCGCCTTCGACTACCACCGGCTGGTGGAGGGGAGGAAACTGATTCTGGGCGGGGTGGAAATTCCCTTCGGCAAGGGGCTGGCGGGGCACTCGGATGGCGACGTGCTCACGCACGCCGTCTGCGACGCTGTGCTGGGCGCCGCCGGCCTGGGCGACCTCGGACAGCACTTCCCGGACACCGACCCGCGGTGGAAGGACGCCAGCAGCGTCGTGCTGCTCGGGCGCGTAGTCGAAATGGTGGTGGCCCGGGACTTGCAAGTGGCGCAGGTGGACACGGTGCTGGTTGCGCAGGAGCCCAAGCTGGCCCCATACTTTGAAGCGATGCGGGCCGCGCTGGCGCGGGCGCTGGGAGTGGAGCCGGCGCGAGTGAACGTCAAGGCGAAGACGACGGAGGGGCTGGAGGCCATCGGCCGGGGCGAGGCGATGGCAGCGCACGCCGTAGCGCTGCTCGAGCCGCGGTGAAAGTTTCTACTATTCATCACAGGGAGGACTTATGCGACAGAAAGCGTTCCGGGCCCGGAAGAAGCACCAGAAGCGGCGCAAGCGCGCCAAGCAGAAGGTGCGCCTCCACGAGCAGGGCCAGTTGAAGTACGAGCAGTTGCCGCGGCTGGCGCGCGAGATGCTGGCCAAGAAGCGCCGGGCAGAGCGCACGGCCGCCTGAGCGGGGAGGCGAGGATGAAAATGAAAAGCGTTGGCGCGGTTAGCCTCCTGACTCTTTCCCTCTCGGTTGCTTTCGTTGCCGCCACCGAGCAGAAGCCGCCGGCGGGCAGCGCAGCGGCGCACCACGCCTGCGTGCAGGAAGAGCAGCAGGCGCTGGAGCGGGGTGAAGGGTTCGGCCTGGCGATGGTGGCCGACCGCAATGGTTACCCCGGGCCGAAGCACATCCTCGAGCTGCGCCAGGAGCTCGCGCTGACCGCGGCGCAGGAAGCCGAAGTGCAGCGCCTCTACGAGCGGACGCAAGCGGAGGCGATTGAGGTGGGGCAGAAGCTGCTGAAGAAAGAGGCCGAGATCGAGCGGCTGTTCACCGCCGGTAACGTCGACCCCATCCGCCTGCAGCGCCTGGTGGAGGACAGCGCGCACTTGCGCGCTGACCTGCGCTGGGTGCACCTGGCGGCGCATCTGGAGGCCCACGGGCTGCTCACCGCCGAGCAGCACGCCCGCTACCAGAAGCTGCGCCACGGCTAAGCGCCCGGCGCCAGACAGTCGGAACCAAGAGGCGGCTATGGCCTCCTCCATCTTCTTCTCTCCTCGCGACACGGTGCTGACCGTGGAAAGCGCGCGCAACGCGCTCTTCCTCTGGCTCGCGGCCCGCCAGCAGAAGCTTCCGTTTGGGGTGCCGCGGGAGCCCGGCGAGTGGCGCGACGAGTTGCGCTGGCTGGGGCTCGACTGGGATGCCGAGGAACAGACGGGCGAGCCGCCGCAGTGGGCGGCGCGGCTGCCGGCGATTGAAGCCGGTCAGCCGACTCCTTGGGGCCAGTGGAGCGGGGAAACGCGGCTCGCCGAGGTGCGCGAGCTGGGCGTGCTGCCGGAAGCGATGCTGAACTTCCTGGCGCTGCTCGGCTGGGAGCCGGTTGCCTCCGCAGCGCCAGGAGAAACCTTTTCGTGCGAGGAGCTGCTGCGCCTGTGGTCGCCGGAGCGGATCGCGGGCGCGCCGGTGCGCTTTGACCTGGAGCGGCTGCGGCGCATCAACCACGAGTGGCTGGAGCGCACCGAGCCAGACCGGCTGGTGGAGCTGGCGGTGCCGTACTATCAGCGCGCTGGTTGGCTGCCCGCCGCGGTGCCGGAGATGCTCCGCCTGTGGCTGCGGGATGTGATTCACGCCGTGCTGCCGGGGCTGGATTTTATTTCGTTGCTGCCGCCGCGTACCCGCTTGGTCTTCGACTACCACGCCGAGCGAGCGCTTGAGCAGCCGGAAAGCCGTGCCGCGCTCGAACGCGAAGGCGCGCGGGCGGTCATCCGCGCCTTCGGCCTGCGGGCGCTCGAGGATAGCTGGCTGACGGTGGAGCGTTTCCGGGAGATACTGGCCGAGGTGAAGCGCGAGACGCGCATCGCCGGCCGGCACCTGATTCAACCCGTGCAGGTCATGCTCACGGGGCTGCCCTTCGGGCCAGCGCTCGAGGAATTGATTCCGATCATCGAGCGCGGCGCCGAGCTGCCCCTGCCGGTGCGGGTCAAGAGCTGCCGCGAGCGGGTGCTGGAATTCTGCTCTCTGTTTGTCTAGGGTGCGGTTTTGCAGTCTTGCCTCACTACTAGGGCAATGTCATTCTGAGTCCCGAAGGTTCGGGACGAAGGATTCGATGGCGGTTCTCTACGGCATCCATTCGGTCGAGCAGGCGCTGGCAGCGGGACGGCCGCTCGAACGGCTGCTGGTGGCGCGGCCGAGCGAGCGCGGGCGGGTCGAGCGGCTCCTGGCGGCGGCGCGCGCCGCAAGCGTCCCGGTGCGGTTCGTCCGCCGCCAGGAGCTCGACCGGCTGGCAGGCACGCGCGAGCACCAGGGCGTGGCAGCGCTGGTGGGAGCCAAGCAGTACGCCGACCTGGAAGAGCTCGTGGGCGGGTTGAAGAAGCCGGCGCTGCTGGTGCTGCTCGACGGCGTCGAAGACCCGCGCAATCTGGGTGCCATCCTGCGCACAGCGTACTGCGCCGGCGCCGATGGCATCGTGCTGCCCGAGCGCCGCGCCGCCGGCATCACCCCGGCGGCGGAGAAAGCCTCGGCGGGCGCGAGCGAGCATCTGACCGTGGCGCGCGTGACCAACCTGAACCGAGCGCTCGAGCGCTTGAAGGAAGCCGGCTTGTGGCTGGTGGGGCTGGACGAGCGGGCGGAGAAAAGCTTCACCGAAGTGGACTACACCGATTCGGTGGGCGTGGTGCTGGGCGGGGAAGGGAAGGGGCTGCACGAGCAGGTGCGGGCCAAGTGCGACTTCCTGGTTTCAATTCCCACCTTCGGTAGCATTCGTTCGTTGAACGTGGCGGTGGCCGCCGGCGTGGTGCTCTACGAAGCCGTGCGCCAGCGGCAGAGCCGGGAAGCAAAGCCCCGATGATCGCCGCTACGTGCAAGGCTTGTCTCGCGAAAGCTGCTTTTCGGCGGGGCAGGGCTTCAGCCCTGCCGTAAGGGAGCGAACAGAACAGACTCAAATACCTTGCTGCCGCAGGCAGTTGCGGAGTCCGAAAGGACGGAGCAACATGCGTTTCAAGTTGTCGCTTCGGTCTGACGACCTCCGCGACGGCCTACGGCAGTAAGGTGACGAGGCTGGACTGATTGAGAAATGTCGGGGCTGAAGCCCCGACCCGCCAACAACTCATGTTTTCCGATAAACTCTCCTTGGGGCAATGAGTACGACCACTCGCATCGTGGTGCTGGGCGGCGGCTTTGGCGGGCTGGAAGCGATTATCGAGTTGGAGAAACGCTTCCGCTGCCAGCCGGGCGTCGAGCTCTGGCTGGTGAGCGAGAACAACTATTTCATGTTCACCCCGCTGCTGCCCCAAGTCGTCTCCTCCTACATCGAGCCGCGCCACATCATCCAGAGCATCCGGGACATCCGCCGCCACCGGCGTTTCCGCTTTCTGCGCGCGCGGGTCGAGGGGATCGATCTGGCGCGCCGGCGCGTGCGCACGGCGGCGCGCGAGCTCGACTACGACTATCTGGTCATCGCCCTGGGCAGCGTGCCCAACTACTTCGGGATTGAAGGCGTCGAGCACTGCTTCCCGCTCTTCACCCTCGAGGACGCCGTGGTGCTGCGCGACCATGTCCTCGACCTCTTCGAGCACGCCGACCACGAGCCCGACTCCGAGCGCCGCCGGCGCCTGTTGCGCCTGGTGGTGGTGGGCGGCGGCTACACCGGCGTCGAAGCCGCCACCGAGCTCCACGATTTGATCCACCGCTTCTTGCTTCCGCGCTGCCGGGGGCTCGAGCCCGGCGACGCTTCGCTCACGCTGCTCGAAGCCACGCGGAACATCTTGGTCGGCGTCGACCCCACGCTCGCCGCTCGCGCCCGGCGCAAGATGGAGCGCAAGGGCATTGCGCTGCGGCTGGGCGCGCGCGTGACGAAGGTCGGTCCGGACGGGGTCGAGCTCGCCGGGGGCGAAAGGATTGACGCCGGCGTGGTCATCTGGACCGCCGGTGTCCGGGCCAACCCGCTCACCGAGCTGCTGCCGCTGGAGAAGAACCGCGTTGGCCGGCTCCTGGTGACGCCGGAGCTGCACCTGCCGAGCCACCCGGAAGTTTTTGCCATCGGCGACAACGCGCTGGTCGACAAGGCCCCGCTCGAGTACACGCTGCAGGTGGCGCCGGTGGCGCTCGAGCAGGCGGCGACCGCGGCGGAGAATATCGCCCGCGCCTTGCGCAGCCTGCCCTATAGGCGCTTTGAGTTCAAGCTGCAGGGGATGCTGGTGTCGCTGGGCATGAACGACGCGGTGGTGAACTTCATGGGCCTGAAGTTTTCCGGCTACTTCGCCTGGCTGTTCTGGAACGCGGTGCACCTGCTGAAGCTCGTGGGGCTGAAGAAGCAGTTGCAGGTGGCGCTCGACTGGAGCCTGGCCA
>JACPRL010000123.1 GCA_016189965.1 Acidobacteriota bacterium
AACCTCTTCGATTCCTCTGCGCCCTCCGCGCCTCCCCGGTGAACTATGCTTCATCTGTGTCCATCTGTGTTCATCTGTGGTTTCAAAATCCCCGGCGCACAAACTCGTAGTTCACCGCCCCGAAACGCCCGAGATTACTCTGCCCTACGCGAGAAATCCCCGTGCGCAACCCGACATTAACGCGTACGCAGGATGACAACGTCCGCCACTCAGGCAACGCAGGATGGCCCCGCAGAGCGGGGCCTTCCTGCGAGCCAAAAACCACGCGCCGAGCCCGCAGGCACCTGCCTGCGGGAATGCTTGCTACGATCTCCCGGTGGCGGGTGCCACCGGGCTCGGCGAGATTATGTTATTTCGCGAAGTGCTTCTTGAGTTTCGCGTAGGTCGTCTGCAGGTCTTCGGGTTCGAGGCGCGTCTCGCCCACGGTGGTCATGAAGCTGGTGTCGCCAGCCCAGCGCGGGAGCACGTGCAGGTGCAGGTGGTCGGCCACGCCGGCGCCGGCCACCCGCCCCAGGTTCATCCCGATGTTGTACCCGTCGGGGTTGTACTCGGCCGCCAGCGCGCCCTGCAGCCGCTGGCAGAGCTGCATCATCTCCGTGAGCACATCGGCGCCGACGGCGTCGAGCTCCCCCTTGTGCTCGTAGGGCGCGATCATCGCATGGCCCGTGGTGTAAGGAAAGCGGTTCAGCAGGATGAAGTTGTGGCGGCCCCGGAAAAGAATCAGGGTTTCGGCGTCGTTGTCGCGGCGGCGCGCTTCACAGAAAATGCAGCCCGGGCTCGCATCCGCCTTGCTGACGTAGGCATAGCGCCACGGCGTCCACAGGTAATCCATAATCCGCTTTGGTTCAGCGCAACGGAATCAATCGGAGCCGGTGGGGGTGGGCTGGCTGGCCGGCTGGCTGGCGCCGCCGGCCGCGCCAGCGTTCACCACTTCCTTCAGCTCCTTGCTAGGCTTGAAGTAGGGGATGCGCTTGGGCGGGACTTCAACTTTTTCGCCCGTCTTGGGGTTGCGCCCGATGCGCCCGCGGCGCTGTCGGGTGCGAAAGCTGCCGAAGCCGCGAATCTCGATCTTATCGCTCGACCGCAGCGCCTTGACGATGCTGCCAAAAATCGTCTCCACGATGGCCTCTGCGTCCTTGCGCGTGCTGGCAATGGCGCGCGAAACTTCCTCTACCAAGTCCGCCTTGGTCATCACTCCCTCCTCTTGCCCGCCTCCGCCCGGTCCCTGCGAGCGGTAAACGGTATCATCACGGAACCCACCAGGAAAATCTACCCCACCGATGCCGGGACACTACCACACCCGGAAAAAAACCGCTACGTCTTTCCCGTTCCGGGGTTGAACCCTTTGGCCGTCAGGATTTCTTCCAGCGTGGCGGTGCCGCGGGGCGCCGCCGAGCCGTACTTTTCCCGACGCTGCTGCTCGAGCAGGCTGCGCAGGCTCAGGCTGATGCGCCGCTCCCCCGCACTCACTTTCAACACCTTGAATTCATACTCCTCGCCCACCTTCACGTCCTGCTCGGGATCGTCCGGCAGCTCGGAGACGTGGCAGAGGCCTTCCACCCCCGGCGCCAGCTCCACAAAAGCTCCGAAGTTCGTCCGCCGCACCACGCGCCCACGCACCACCTGCCCCTCCTGCGCCTGGCCGACGTAGTTCGCCCACGGGTCGGGCGTCAGGTCTTTCAGGCTCAAGCTCACCCGGCGGTTGGCGGCATCCACCTTCAGCACCTTGGCCCGCACGTCCTGGCCGCGCTTGAGCACCTGCGCCGGCTTCTTCACGCTCTTGTCCCAGCTCAGCTCGCTGCGGTGGATCATCCCCTCGATGCCCGGCTCCAGCTCCACGAAGGCGCCGAACTCCGTCAGGCTGCGCACCCGCCCCTTCACGATGCGCCCCGCCGGATAGCGCTGCGGCGCCGTCTGGAAGGGGTCAGGCTGCGTCTGGCGCAGCCCGAGCGAGAGCCGCTGCTCGCCCGGCTGGAGATCGAGCACCACCGCCTCCACCCAGTCGCCGTCCTTCAGCAGGTCTTTGGGATGGCGCACGCGCTTGGTCCACGACATCTCGGAGATGTGAATCAGCCCTTCGAGCCCCGGCTCCAGCTCGACGAAGGCGCCGTAATCCACCAGGTGGCTCACCCGCCCCCGCACCCGCTCGCCCGCGGGATATTTTTTCTCCACCTCCTGCCAGGGGTCGGTCTCGAGCTGCTTCATCCCGAGCGAGATGCGTTCGCGGGCGCGGTCCACCTTCAAGATTTTCACGCGCACCTCGTCCTCCGGCGCCAGCGCTTCCGAGGGGTGGCTCAGGCGGCGGTAGGAGATGTCGCTGATGTGCAGCAGGCCGTCGAGCCCGCCCAAATCAATGAAAGCCCCGTAGTCGGTCAGGTTCTTCACCGTGCCCGTCAGCACCGCGCCTTCCTTGATGACTTCTTCCAACAGCTTGCGCCGCTGCTCCTGTTCTTCTTCCAGCAGCAGGCGCCGGCTGACGACGATGTTGCCCCGGCGGCGGTTCAGCCGCAGCACGCGGCAGTAAAGCTCACGCCCCAGAAAGCCTTCCCAGTGCCGCACCGGCCGCACGTCGACCTGCGAGCCGGGCAGAAACGCTCCCAGCGGCCGCCGGCCGGGATGCGCCCCAGCCAGGTTGATCTCCACCAGCAGCCCGCCCTTGATGCGCTCCACCGCTTTGCAGCGCAGCTTGGACTTTTCTTGGAACGCCCCCTCGACTTCATCCCACAGCTTCAGCCGGTGCGCGCCCTCCGACGAACACGGGATGTAACCTTCCCGCGTCTGGCTGCCCTCGAGCAGCACTTCAATCGTTTCCCCCGGCTGGATGGTCGGCTGGCCCTGCTCGTCGCTGAACTCGGGCAGCGGCACCAGCCCTTCCGACTTCAGCCCCAGGTCAACCACCACCCCGTCCGCGGTGACCTTCACCACCGTGGCGGTGCGGATTTCCCCCTTGGCCGGGCTGGCCTCGCTGCTGTACTCCTCGATCAGTTGTTCGAGTTCGGCGGCGGTGAACTCTTCCGCGTGGGAATCGGCGAAGGACTCGTCGGCCACCTCCGCCGGCAGGGTCGGCTCGTTGGGCACGTCGGACGACATCACCTTTCCGGTCTTGGATGCTCCGGCGCTCGAGAAGGATAGCTTCGGCTCAAAAAATCACCGCGAGGGGATCCGCAACGGGAAATTGGAGAGAACATACCCTCGGAGCGACCGTCCCGACTCGTCGGGATGCGCCGGCGCTCGCTCCCACCGGCACAACGCCGGACTATAGCCGATGCCCCTGGGAGTGTCAACGCCGCCGCCTCGCACCACTGTCATTCCGAGCCCTTGCATGCCTTGGCGGCGAGGAATCTGCTTTTTCGGCCCTAGTGTCCTGAGTCGGAAGTTCGTTCAAAAAGTCCGGCCAACGAAGGGCGCGGTTAATCCAGTCACCCGTCAGCGCACGGCTGGAAGGGCCGGGCTTCAGCCCGGGACGCGAAGCGCCGTGCCGAAATAGATGCTGCGCGTAGCGTCTCCTCTGCTGCGGCAGGGCGGGGCTTTAGCCCCGCCGAAAAAAAGCTACGCCCAGCGCAACCTTGGAAGGGGTGCGGGCTTGCCATGAGCGAGTCCCGACGAAGTCGGGACGAGTCGAACGGAGAAACCCTCTCTGGGTGTCCCCGCCGCCGGTATTGGAACGGCACTCCTATTGCCCCCCACCAAGCGCTGTCATCCTGAGCGAAGTCCCGCCCTTTCTGGCGAAAGGGCGGGACGGAGTCGAAGGATCTGCTTTTCGCTTCGCCCCCACCAGAGATGCAATCGCTTTTACCGGAAGTGGTACTGGGCCTGTTTGACGCGGCGGCGGAAGTCCTCGGCCTCCACCGGCACCACGCGGCACATCTCGTAGAGCCGCGAGCGCATCCGCTCCCCGATGCGGTCGGCGAGCGTGTCGTCGCGCACCACGCCGCTCGCGCTCGGGCGCGTCGTCGGCGCGTCGAGATAGTTGGTCGTAATCAGCGTCACCCGCTTGTTGTTGTAGCGCGTGTTGAGGATGTGCGCCACGGTGTCGAGCACCCAGGCCGAAGGCTTCGACGCCCCCAGGTCGTCGAGCAGCAGCACTTCGCTCTCCAGCACCGGCGCCAGCACTTCCATCTCCGTCGTCTCGGCCACCGGGTTGTAGCTCGACTGGATTTCCTTCAGCAGCTCGCGAAAGTCGTAGAACAGGCAGTCCGCGCCCTTCTCCGCCAGCGCCCGCACGATGGCCACCCCCAGGTGCGTCTTCCCCGTCCCGCACGGGCCCATAAAGAGCAGCCCGAAGTCCGCCTGCGCCGGGTACTCGGCCACGAAGCGCTCGGCGAGAAACCGCGCCTGCCGCAGTGACTCGTCATAGGCCGGGTTCTCGTGGTGCAAGTTGGTCTGGAAGCTCTCGAAGCTGCAGTGCTCGTAGCGCGGCGGAATGCGTGCCGCCCGCAGCCGCCGCTCCAGCGACGCCTGCGCCATACACTCGCACCGCACCACGCCCCGCGCCGGCGCCTCCACCGGCTTCCAGCCCGTGCCGCCGCAGTCTGGACAGATTGGCCCGCCGGAAGTCATTTCGCTGTGCCGCAAGCATAGTCGAAGCCGCCCCGCTTGACAATTCTTCGCCCCGCACCACGCTTCCACGACTGTCATCCCGAGCGAAGACGGAAGGGCGGGGCTTTTCGGAGCGAAGAGGAGACCCTGAGCGAAGTCGAAGGGAGCCCCGCCGACAAAAATGCCGCGCGCAGCGCCACCTTGGAAGGGGTGCGGGGAAACCCTCTCTGGGTGTCCCCGCTGCCCGTAGGTTATGCAACCGCTCAGTCTGTTAGCGCCGAGCTCGCCGCTGCAACTCCTTTTGCAAGAGGCTCCGGTGGCAGCGCTGCGGGTCAGGACACTGGCAGAGCAGCGTCACCGCCTGGCGCCGCGCCACGGCGGCGAGCTTCCGCAAAGCGGCTTGCGCCGCCGGGGTCTTCAGATGTCGCAGGTAGCCGCGCCGGACTTCCGCCCAATCAATGCGGCCGCTCTTCCAGGCGCGGATGAGCGGCCGCGGCGTCCCGAGCTCTTTGTACCACGCGTCTGCGGCCGACTTCTTCACCCCGCGCGGCCACAACGTCATCACCAGCACCCGCAGCCCATCGCCGCGCGCCGCCTTCTCCCGCACATTCTTGGTGGCAATCCGCCCCATACGCCTCGCCAGAAAGATAACTCCGCAGCGGGACACCGGCAAGCTTGGCGTTGACCTGCGGCGCCCGTGCCGGACTACAATCCCCTTGCGAGCCGCGGGAGGCAAGAATGACCTTCGACGACGTGTGGGCGGCCATTTGCCGCCACGCCGGCGAGCGCTTCTTCCGCCTGGCCGGCCGCCCCTTCTCCTACGCGGTTGAACAGAATTCTCTCAAACCGTCCACCTGGGACCAATCCATCCCCCGCACCGACTTCGAGCGCGCCCTCGCCTCCGGCCACCTCCACGACCTGCGCAAGCTGAAGGAAGAATTCGGCATCGAAGCCCACACCTACCTCCACGCCATCCTCACCGACCCCCGCATCAAGAAAGACTGAACGCAAAGCATCCACCATGTTTGAGAGTCAATCGGTGGGACAGACATTCGTGCCTGTCTTGGCGCCGCAGGCGCCACTTGTCTTGGCAGGAAGGACTGGAAGGCTGAAGCCTTCCGCTACGATGGGAGGGGCACGCGAGGTAGCGGAACCCTTCAGGGTTCCACCGCCGGCGTTCTCTGTCCCTCTGTGGCTAGCTAGTCGTCGGCGGCGACTTTCTCGCCCTTGCGCACCTTGAACCGGGTGTCGAGCTCCTTGAGCTTCTCCATCACGCCGGTGTACTCCAGCTCCTGCATGGGCAGCATCGTGGGCCCGACGAAGCCCTGCTTGCGGAACTCGATGGCCTTTTCCGTGATGCGGTCGCGCACCGCGTTCCAGAACGGATGCGCGAAGGCGTCCACCGGCTCGGTCAGCTTGCCCTGCTGCACGCAGAAGCCGGCGCAACTGATGACCGGCGGGCCGTCGAAGTAGCTCACGGTCGAGTTCTGCTCCACCGGCATCAGCGGCATGTGGTGCGAGCCGCGCATCCCCCCGGCGACGAAGGGCCCGATGGCGAACGGCGCCAGCACCTCGCCCGTGGCGGGGAAGTTCATCTGCGTCCGCACGATCATCACCGGGTCGTCCTTGCCCGTGTATTTGCCGGCGATGTTGTGCAGGCGCGAGGTGGCCACCGCGGCGGCCTGCTCGCCCGTCGAGCGCGACCAGATGGACTCGATCACGTAGCGCTCCGGGTCGCGCAGCAGCGCCGCGATGTCGTAGATGTCCTCCGGCGCGTTCAGCTCGATGATGCGGTCGCCCTCGGTGTAGTTC
>JACPRL010000124.1 GCA_016189965.1 Acidobacteriota bacterium
GTGTGGGGAGGCGTAGCGGCTGTTGTGCTGGGGGGCGTGGTGTCGTTACCCGCCACTCCGCGTGACGCCACCGAGGAAACTACGGAGGCGCAAGTCCGCGCCGCCACCGCCGCAGCTATCTCGGCCGAAAGCGAGCGCACGCTCCGCACCGCCTTCACCCACCTCTACAATCTGGAGTTCACCTCCGCCTTGCAGCTCTTCGAGCAAATCGCCCGCGCCGAGCCGGAGAGTGCCACCGTCTGTTCCTTCTGGGCTTCGGCGGTACTCTACGAGATGCTGGCCCGCCAGGGAACGCTGCAGAGCCAGCTCTTCGTCACCAGCAACGAATTCCTCCGCCTGCAGCGGCTCCCGCCCGACCCCGAACTCGACCGCCTCTTCCACGAGGTCTCCCGCCAGGCCGAGCAGCGCGCCCTCAAGCGCCTGCAAGCGAACCCGAATGACCTCGACGCGCTGTTCGCCCTCGGCCTGATGTACGGCAACCAGGCCAACTACCTGGCCGGCGTCAAAGCCGAATACTTCCAGGGGCTGCGCATGGGCGAGAAAGCCTTCGCCCACCACAAGAAGGTCCGGCAACTCTACCCGGAGATCCACGACACCGCCATCGTCCTGGGCATCCACGACTACATCATCGGCAGCCTCCCCCGCACGCACCGCTTTATCCTCTTCTTCCTCGGCACGCGTGGCAGCCGCGAGCGCGGCCTCGACTACTTCCAGGAAGCCGCGCGCCAGGGCGAGTACCTGGCCACCTACGCGCAAGTCCTCCTCGTCGTCGCGCACATCCGTGAAGCACGCCAAGCGCAGGCGCTGCTGCTGGGCGAAGACCTGCTGGCCCGCTACCCGCGCAATCCCATCTTTATGCTGGAAATGGCCCGGCTCAACCGCCAGCTGGAGCGCTTTGTGCAAGCGCTGCGGCTCTCGCGCGAGTTGGTCGCCGAACTCTTCGCCCACCCGCACAACCCGCGCCTGCTCGGCCCCGAGGACGGCCTGCTGGAGTTGGCCTTGATCGAGGCGGCGCAGGGCAACCTCCCGCGCGCTCTGCAAACCCTGGCGCAGATCGAGCGCGTCCCGGAGGCCAACAGCAAAGTCATTGCCAGCGCCGCCCTCGAGCGAGGCAAAATTTTGGACCGGCTCGGCCAGCGCGAGAACGCTCTGGCCGAGTACGAAAAAGTCATCCGCCTCGACGCCGACGCAGAGCTGGTGAACGAGGCCAAGCTCTACCGCAAACGCCCCTACCAGCGGTAACGTTCCGCGCCTCCCTTTTTGCCCCCGCCGGGAAATCAGGTATGATGGCGCTGCGACGATGATTGCGCGCTACACCCGCCCGGCCCTGGGCCGCGTCTGGTCGGACGAAAACAAGCTGGCCAAGTGGCTGGAAGTCGAGCTGGCCGCCGCCGAAGCCCTGGCTGAGTGCGGGCAGATTCCCAAAGAAGCGGCACAGAGGCTCCGCGCCACCGCCCGGCCGCCGGCGCCGGCGCGCGTGGTCGAGCTCGAACAGCAAGTCCGCCACGACGTCATCGCCTTCACGATGGCCGTCGTCGAGGCGCTCCCGGCCGAGGCCCGCGAGGCCGGCCGCTACCTCCACTACGGGCTCACCAGCTCCGACATCCTCGATACCGCGCTCGCCCTGCAGCTCGCCGAAGCCAACGCCCTGCTCCGCGCCGGGCTCGAGCGCCTGGCCGCCGTGCTCAAGAAGCGCGCCCACGAGTTCAAGGACACCCCGATGGTCGGCCGCACCCACGGCGTCCACGCCGAGCCCACCACCTTCGGCCTCAAGCTGGCCAACTGGTACAGCGAAATCGAGCGGAACCGCGAGCGCCTGGCGCGCGCCGCCGAAGACGTCCGCGTTGGCAAGATGTCCGGCGCCGTCGGCACCTTCGCGCATCTCGCGCCCGAGATCGAAGAGCGCATCTGCGCGCGGCTGGGGCTCCAGCCCGCCGCCATCAGCTCGCAAGTCGTCCAGCGCGACCGGCTGGCGCACTACGTCTCGACGCTGGCCGTGATCGCCAGCTCGCTCGAAAAAATCGCCCTCGAAATCCGCCACCTGCAGCGCACCGAGGTGCGCGAAGCCGAGGAAGCCTTCGGCGCCGCCCAGCGCGGCAGCTCGGCCATGCCCCACAAGCGCAACCCCATCACCGCTGAGCAGATTTGCGGCCTGGCGCGGCTGCTGCGGGCGCACGCCCAGGCGGCGCTCGAAAACGTGGCCCTGTGGCACGAGCGCGACATTTCCCACAGCTCGGTCGAGCGCGTCATCCTCCCCGACGCCACCATCCTGCTCGACTATATGCTCGACCGCACCGCCGCCCTCATCGAAAACCTCCGCGTCTACCCCGAGCGGATGAAAGCCAACCTCGAGCTGACTCGCGGGCTGGTCTTCAGTGAGGCGCTCCTGCTGGCCCTCATCCGCCAGGGCGTGGCGCGCGAGGAGGCCTACGCCTGGGTGCAGGAAGCGGCGATGAAAGTCTGGGAGAAAAACCAGGACTTCAAGCAACTGGTGCTGGCCGACTCACGCATCACCGGCAGGCTCGCGCGCGAGGAAATTGACGCCGCCTTCGACCTCCGCCACCAGCTCCGCCACGTCGATTCTATCTTCCACCGCGTCTTCAAAAGCTAGCCACAGAGTCACAGAGACACAGAGAAAATAGGATTCAGAAAAAGGAAATAGTTTCTCTCTGTGCCCCTGTGTCTCTGTGGCTACTCCGGCTTGACCCGCATCTCGGGGTTGAGGAGCCGCTCCACCGGCTGGCCCCCCAGGATGTGCTTTTCAATAATTTCCGGGACGTCTTCGGGCTTCACTGTCTGATACCACAACCCATCGGGGTGGATGATGACCGTCGGGCCGGTGGCGTGCTGGCCGGTGCAGCCGACGCGCGTGACGATGATGTCGGTCAGCCCGCGCGCCTTCACCTCCTCGCGGAACTTCTGCCACACTTCGACCCCGCCCTTCGTGGCGCACTTCCCCTCGCCCTCCGTCGTGCAGCAAAATATCTGCTTCCGGAACACCTTTGCCATCGTCCCTCCGCTTCTTATCTGTGTGAATCTGTGTGCATCCGTGGTTACAAACGATTGATCACGCTCGCCAGGCAGCCCGCCCCAAACCCATTGTCGATGTTAACGACCGCCACGTTGGAGGCGCAACTGTTCAGCATCGCCAGCAGCGCCGCCAATCCCTGGAGGCTGGCGCCGTAGCCCACGCTCGTCGGCACGGCAATTACCGGCACACTCACCAATCCGCCCACCACGCTCGGCAGCGCCCCTTCCATCCCCGCCACGCAGATGATGACGCGGGCGGCCGACAACTTCTCGTGGTGGCGCATCAGCCGGTGGATGCCCGCTACGCCCACGTCGTAGAGCGCCTCGACGCGGTTGCCCAGCATCTCAGCGGTCACCAGCGCCTCTTCCGCCACCGGGATGTCCGACGTGCCTGCTGAAACCACCAGGATGAGCCCCTTGCCGAGGATTTTTTTGTTCTTGCGGATGCTGATGACGCCGGAAAGCTCGTGGAAGCGCGCCGCGCGCGCCAGGCGCTTCACCCGCCGGTAGAGCTTGCGGTCGGCGCGGGTAATCAGGATGTTATGCTGGTTGCGGTTCATCCCCCGCACGATGCTCGCCACCTGCTCGGGACGCTTGCCGGGCGCGTAGATGACTTCGGCGTAGCCCTGGCGCAGCGAGCGGTGGTGGTCAATCTTAGCGAACCCCAGGTCTTCAAACGGCAGCCGCCGCAGCCGCTCCACCGCCTGCGCCGCGCTCACGCGCCCCCGCCGCACCCCCTCCAGCAGCTTTTGAATCTCCTGCTCCGTCATAGTCGTAGCGAAAGAAGGCCATTCTACACGATGCCTGAATTGTTGGTTTATCCGTGTTCATCTGTGCCTGCCCTGAGCGAAGCCTGCCGCAGGCAGGCGAAGCCGAAGGGTTCATCTGTGGTTCCTTGACTTGTTCAGAATGCGCGGCCTAGACTCCGAGTTTCCCATGCCGGGCAAAACTATCGTAGTCGGCATCAGCGGCGGCTCGGGCGGGGTCTACGCCCAGCGGCTGCTGGGGCTGCTGGAGGCGGACACGCGGGTGGCGCGCGTCCACCTGGTGGTCTCGAGCGGCGGCCTGCGCATCCTGCGCGACGAGCTCGGCCTCGCCTGCCGCGACACCGCCCAGCTTCCCGAAGCGCTCCTCGGCCGCGCCGCGCAGAAAATTGAAAGCATCCCTATCGGCAACATCGGCGCGGCCATCGCCAGCGGCAGCTACCCCACCGACGGCATGGTCATCATCCCCTGCTCGATGGGCACGCTCGGCGCCATCGCCAGCGGCGTCACTGACAACCTGATGCGCCGCGCCGCCGACGTCCACCTGAAAGAAGGCCGGCTGCTCCTGCTCTGCTGGCGCGACACCCCGCTCAACACGATTCATCTGGAGAACGCGCTGCGCGTAGCCCGCGCCGGCGCCATCAACTTTCCCATCTCCCCCGGCTATTATTTCGGCGCCGACAAGCTCGACGACCTCGTCACCCAGTTCTGCTGCCGCGTGCTGGCGCGGCTGGGCCTGCCGCAGGAAGAGCAGTTCGAGTGGAAAGGCACTAAAGGATGAACCGACAAGCGAAAATAGAAAATGGAAAAGAGAAAATAGGCTCTCCCTATTTTCCATTTTCTGTTTTCCCTTTTCGCCCTTTGCTTCTCACGCTGCGGATGATTCGCTTCGAGCACTCGGTCTTTGCCCTGCCCTTCGCCCTGCTCGGGGCCCTGCTGGCCGCCCAGGGCTGGCCGACGGCGCGGCAGCTTTTCTGGATCATCGTCGCCATGGTGGGCGGGCGCAGCGCCGCCATGGCCTTCAACCGTATCGCCGACCTGCACTACGACAAGCTCAACCCGCGCACGGCCGCCCGCGAGCTGCCCATGGGACAACTCTCGCTGGCCTTCGCCACCGCGTTCACCATCGTTTCCGCGGCCGTGCTAGTGCTGGCCGCCTGGCAGTTGAACCCGCTGGCCCTCAAGCTCTCCCCCGTGGCCGTCGCCGTCCTGTTCCTCTATTCCTACACCAAGCGCTTCACCACCCTCACCCACTGGGTGCTGGGCTTCTGCCTGGGGATGGCGCCGGCGGGCGCGTGGATTGCCGTGCGCGGCACGCTCGACTGGGAAATCCTCCCCCTGGTACTGGCCGTGCTCTGCTGGGTGGCGGGCTTCGACATCATCTACGCCTGTCAGGACGTCGAGTTCGACCGCCGCGTGCGGCTTTTCTCCCTTCCCGCGCGTATTGGGATTGGAGGGGCGCTGTGGGTGGCGCGCGGACTGCACGTAGTGATGCTGGGGCTGCTGGTCTGGCTGGCGCACCTCGCGGGTCTGGGCGCGCTCGCTTACGGCGGGCTGGCGGTGGTCGGGGCGCTGCTGGCCTACGAGCATTCGCTCGTGGAGCCCGACGACTTGAGCCAGGTGAATGCTGCTTTTTTCACCGTGAACGGCTATATTAGCGTGCTGCTGCTGGTCTTCTGGGGCGCTGACATTCTCACATGATTAGCCGAGAACTCATCATCGAGGACAGGCGGCTGGGGCCGATTGCCGCCAAGGTGCTGGCGGGCGAGCGCCTCAGCTACGAGGACGGCATCGCGCTCTACCGCACCAACGACCTGCTGGCGCTGGGCTGGCTGGCCAACCACGTGCGCGAGCAGAAGAACGGGAACGTCTGCTACTTCAACGTCAACCGCCACTTGAACCCGACCAACGTCTGCGTGGCCCACTGCCGGCTGTGCGCCTTCGGCCGCGACCCGGACGCCCCCGGCGCCTACACGATGGCCATCGAAGAAGCCGTCGAGCGCGCCGCCAGCGGCTACGACGAATCGGTCACCGAGTTCCACATCGTGGGCGGGCTGCACCCCACCCTGCCCTTCGACTACTACCTCGACCTGCTGCGCGCGCTCAAGCAGCGCTTCCCGCAGGTCCACCTGAAGGCGTTCACGATGGTCGAGGTGGCCTACCTGGCCAAAATCGCCCAGCTCTCGGTGCGCGAGACGCTCCTGAAGCTCAAGGAGGCGGGCCTCGACTCCCACCCCGGCGGCGGAGCGGAGTTTTTCCACCCCCGCGTCCGCAAAGTGATCTGCGACCACAAAATCTCCGGCGAGATGTGGCTGCGCATCGCGCGCACGGCGCACGAGCTCGGCCTGCACTCGAACGCCACCATGCTCTACGGCCACATCGAGACGGAAGAAGAGCGCGTCGACCACCTGCTCAAGCTCCGCGCGCTCCAGGACGAGACGCGCGGCCTGGTCTGCTTCATCCCGCTCGCCTTCCACCCCGCCAATACGGCGCTCGCCCACCTCCCGCCCACCACCGGCATGCTCGACCTCAAAAACATCGCCGTGAGCCGCCTGCTGCTCGACAACCTCCCCCACGTCAAGGCCTACTGGATCATGCTCACCCCGCCCATCGCCCAGGTGGCCTTGCGCTTCGGCGCCGACGACATTGACGGGACGGTGATCGAGGAGAAGATCTACCACGACGCCGGGGCGCGCACCCCGCAGGCCTTGCGCCGCTCCGAGCTGCTGCGGCTGATCCGCGAAGCGGGCCGCGAGCCGGTGGAGCGCGACACCCTCTACCGCCCGGTGGTGCGCACGCCCGCCGGCGAGCCCCGCCTCGACACCACCCTCACCGTACACGTCTAAGCGCTTCTCAGAGGGCCCCGCTCGGGGTTCCGGCTTCGGGCCGGCTCCGCTATACTCGAGCGCAAGAGCACCGCGGCATGAAGGCGCGTCTCGCTGTTCTTCTTTCGCTGGCGTTGGCGGCCACTTACGTCTCCGCCGCCAAGCCGGACCGCTGGATGGAGGGGCACACGCCGCACTTTCACATCCTCAGCAATACCAAGCCCAAAGACGCCGAGCGGGCGGCGCAACAACTGGAGGAGTTCCACCATCTGCTCTCGCTGATGTTTCCCGGCCTGCAGCTCGAGCCGCCGCTGCCGGCCATGGTGCTTCTCTTCAAGAACCGGAAGAGTTTCGAGCCCTACCTGCCGGCGGGCGCCACCGGCAAGCCGGAAAAGCTCGGCGGTTTCATGCAACCAGGCGCCGAGAGGATGCAACTGGCGGTGAATCTGGACGCCCCAGGCTCCCGAGAGGCCCTCTTCCATGAATACATTCATCTGGTGCTGGCGCTGAATCTCGCCGACGTGCCCGTGTGGCTGAACGAAGGACTGGCGGAATTCTACGAGCAAACAGAGATCGACCGAATGGAGTTCACCATCGGCAACTGGCAGCCCGGCTGGTGGGACCTTTTGCAACGTCACGACTTGATTCCCCTGAAGGCGCTGGTGGAAACCGACTACCACGCCCGGCCCTTCGAAAACGAGAAGCAGCGCGAACTCTTCTACGCGGAGTCCTGGCTCTTGGTGCACTACGTGATGGTGTCCGACGAAGGGCGGCGGCGGTCGCACTTCGTGCGCTTCGTCGAATTGTTGCGCCAAGGGAGCAGCCAGGAGGCTGCTTTCCGTGATTCCTTCGGCACCGACTTCCAGGGGATGGAGCGGCAGTTGCGCGACTACCTGAGCCGGCGCTCGGTGGCGTTTTTCCACGGGCGGATGACGACGGCGGCCGAAAAGCGAGCCGTAGAGTTCAGGCCCGTCGAGCCCGGCGTCGCCCAAGCCTACCTAGCCGACCTCTGGATCAACCGGGGCGACCTGGAGCGGGCCGAGCGGGCGCTGGCGCCGCTGCTCGTCGGCGGCTCAGCGCCCACGGAAGTGCTCGACCGCCTGGGACGCATTGCGCTGCGACGCCAGCAGTGGCAAGAGGCGGAGAAGTATTTCCGTCAGGCGCTGGCCGTGCGGCCTGACGACCCCGCTCTGCGCTACCACGCCGCCTGGGCGATCAGCCAGGGGCGTCTGGGCGCGCCGGGCAACGAGTCGGCCCGGCAGGCGGCAGCCAACGAAGTCATCGAACTCCTCGCCCCCGTCGTCGACACCTTGACACACTTTGTCAACGCCTATCCCCCGCTGGTGGAGGCGCGGCTGGCGCGCGACGACCCACCCGGGGAGCTGATTCCCTTGCTCGAGCGCGCCCGAGCCCTGGCGCCGCAGCGGCACGAGTTTGACTTTCTACTGGCCCATCTCTACCAGCGGTCGCAACGTTGGGCAGACGCCGAGCAGCTTCTCCGACAGATAGCGGCAAGGGCAACCGCAGGCGACGAGCGCGCGCAGGCCGAACGGTGGTTGCAGGAATTGCGCCAGAGGCAGAGCCGGCCGGCGGCTCGACACTCAGAAGCAGAAAGCCCAGAAAGCGCACAGCCGGCCGCGCCGCCGGCTGCCGAAGCTGTTGAACCGCCGCCGGCGCCGCCGGAGATACGCTACTTGCGAGGACGCCTGACCGAGGTGGCCTGCTCGGGCGAGGCCGCGATTCTCACCATCGAGACAGAAGGAAAGCCGAGCAAAGAGGAGCGCCTGACTCGCCTGGCTGTGCGCTCGCGCAGCCGCGTGATCGTGGCCGATCCAACTGACAGCGGGTGGAAGCTCGAATGCGGCGCAGCGGACGTGCCGGTGGCGATCAACTACCGCGTGGAGCCGCAAGAAAACAACGTGGCCGGGGTGGTGATTTCAATTGAGCTCCATCCGCCCAAACTCTAGCCGGGGTTGCCTGCTCTTTGACGTGATCGCTGAGCAGGACGGTGGCGATCCCGCACAGAAAGGCCGCTCACCGTGAACGTCGAGCGCGGTTGACATTCCCCGGCAACAGGGTTAGATGAAGAGAAAGGAGGATGTAGAATGCCCTTACTCCGCCCCGACCCTACTTTTTATCCCTCGCCGAAGCTGGCGATGCAAGCGCCGCCAGAAAAGCACGCCTTTGTGGCGTTGCTCAACCCCACGTTCAAAGGCAAGCCGGACGCGCTGGCGGTGGTCGACGTCGACCCGGCATCAAAGACTTACAGCCAGGTAGTGGGCCAGCTCGACATGCCCAACGTCGGCGATGAGCTGCACCACTTCGGCTGGAACGCCTGCAGCTCCTGCCTGTGCCCCTACGCCCCGCACCCGCACACCGAGCGCCGCTACCTGATCGTGCCCGGCCTGCGCTCCTCTCGCCTCTACGTCATCGACACCAAACCCGACATCCGCAAACCGAAGATCGTCAAGATCATCGAGGCGGACGAACTGGCCGCGCGGAGCAACTACAGCCGGCCGCACACCGTGCACTGCGGGCCGGACGGCATCTTCGTCAGCGCCCTCGGCAACCCGCAGGGCGACGGCCCCGGCGGCGTCTTCTTCATGGATGCGGAGACCTTCGACGTCCTCGGCCAGTGGGAGCTCGACCGCGGCCCGCAGCACTTCGCTTACGACTTCTGGTGGCACCTGGGCTACGACACGATGATCACCAGCGAGTGGGGCACACCCAAGATGTTCGAGAACGGGCTCGTCCCCGACGTGCTGCTCAACAGCGGCTACGGCCACAACCTCCAGTTCTGGGACCTGCGCCGGCGCAAGCACAGTCAGGTGCTCGACCTCGGCAAGGAGCACCAGCTCGTCTTCGAGCTGCGCCCGGCGCACGACCCCACCAAGGCCTACGGGTTCGTGGGAGTTGTGATCTCCCTCAAAGACCTTTCATCCTCCATTTGGGTCTGGCATCAGTCCAGCGGCAGTTGGGCGGTCAAAAAGGTGATTGAGATTCCCGCCGAGCCCGCCGACCCAGACAAGCTGCCGCCCCTGCTGAAGGGCTTCAAGGCCGTGCCACCGCTGGTGACCGACATCGACCTCTCTATGGACGACCGCTTTCTCTACGTCTCCTGCTGGGGTACGGGCGAGTTCATCCAGTACGACGTCTCCGACCCCTTCAGCCCCAAGAAGACCGGCTCGCTGCACATCGGCGGCATCGTGCGGCGCGCGGCCCATCCCGGCAACCCCAAGCAGGCGCTCAACGGCGGGCCGCAGATGGTCGAAGTCAGCCGCGACGGCCGCCGGGTCTACTTCACCAACTCGCTCTACAGCACCATCGACGAGCAGTTCTACCCCGAGGGCGTTAGAGGGTGGATGGTCAAGGTGGAGACCAAGCCCGAAGGCGGGATGGCGTTCGACCCCAAGTTCTTCCTCGAGCACCCCGAGCTCCGCACCCACCAAGTGCGTCTCGAAGGGGGAGACTGCTCGACCGACTCCTTCTGCTTCCCATGAGCGAAGGGGATTCTTGGCTCTGGGCCACGCTGGTACTCCTGGGGGCTTATCACGGGATCAACCCCGGCATGGGCTGGCTGTTCGCGGTCGCCCTGGGGATGCAGGAGAGAAACAGGCGCTCGGTGTGGCGAGCGCTGCCTCCGCTGGCTGTGGGTCACGGCCTGGCCATCGGAGCCGTGGTTGCGCTGGCGGGCCTAGCGCAGTGGGTCCTTCCTCTGGGCACGCTGAAGATCGGCGTCGCGGTCATCCTGGCCGCCTTCGGGCTCCACCGCCTGGTGCGCCACTGGCATCCGCGCGGGAGCGGGATGCTGGTGGGCTTCGGCGACCTCACCATTTGGTCGTTCCTGATGGCCTCCGCCCACGGCGCCGGCTTCATGCTGCTTCCCTTCCTGTTTCAGCTCTCGCCGCACGGAGAACACGCAGAAGTTCACCTTGCCGCCGGCGCGGCGGCCGGGGCGGGGACGGGCCTAGCCGCGGTGCTGATCCATACGGCGGGCTACCTTCTGGTCACGGGCCTGGCGGCGTGGATTATCTACACCAAGCTCGGCGTGGCCATACTGCGCAAGGCGTGGCTGAACCTGGACCTGCTCTGGGCTCTGGTATTGCTGGCCACGGCCGCACTCACGCTCGTGCTGTGAGACGCCCGAACCGTCCCAACAGCAGCAACGCGTAGATAGGCGCGTACTCGAGGGCGACCAGCCAAGGGTTGTAGCGCCAGAGGCCGAGGGCGGTGTAGTCAATCAACACGTGGTAGTTGAGCAGGACGGTGGCGGTCCAGAGCAGAAAAGCGGGATGGGGAAAGAAGCAGAGGAAGGGTACGAGCCAGGTGACGTACCAGGGGAAGACGCTGGGGGAGAGGAGCAGCAACGCGGCCAGCAGAAGATAGCAGGCGCGCAGCGGGTCGCCGTCTTTGCGGGCCAGGTGCAGCGCCAGCCCGAGCAGGATGCCCGCGGCGGCGCCGAAGGCCACCACCTCCTGGCCGGTGGCGGCCAGCAACAGTTCGTAGAGGCTGGCGTTGTTGCGCCAGTGGGTGGCGTAGGCGCGCAGGCCGGCGAAGAGGCTGGCGCCCGCGTCGGCGTAGGGCAGCAAAGTCGCCGCCGCCACGGCGGCGAACAGAGGAAGTCCCCACCAGCGGCCGCGCCGCAGAAAGACCGGCGCGGCGACGGCAGCAAACCACTTGGTCATAGTGGCCGCGGCCAGGGCCGCGATTGACACCGCCGTGCGCTGCCCTATAATCAAAAAGAGCGCGACGAGCAGCGCGAAGAGCGCGAGCGAGTCGTTGTGGCCGCTGGCGGCGAATTCAACCACCACCAGCGGGCTCCAAGCGTAGAGGAGGGCACGCGCCGGCGGTTGGCGGCGCGCAGCAAGCAACCCCAGCAAGACCAGCAGCGCCCCCACGTCAAAGAGCAGGCTCAAAAACTTGAAGGCCGCCCGGCCGTCCACCGAGGCGGCGAGCCAGAACAACAGTTCGGTGAGAGGGGCGTAGGCGGTGGACCAACCCGGCCCCGGCAGCCCCTGGCGCTGCTCGGGGGCCACAAGGTAGGGGTTCTGGCCGGCGGCCTGCAACGCGCCCTCCCACTGATAACGGTCGAGGTCGGTTGACAGCGTGGCGGGCAGTGGAAACAGCGTGGCGCGGAAGGCGAGGGCGGCCAGCAGGACGATGACCACCGCGGCGCGGCTCGATTCGCCGAGCGAGAAAATGAACCAGGCGGCGATGAAGTAAACAAGGCTGGCAAGCCAGAGGACTACCAGGACTTCGACGATGTTTTGGTCAAAAGGATGGAACCGGTGCAGAGCGAGGAAACAGGCCTCGAGCAGTGCCGCCAGCACTCCCAGCGTCAGCAACGGCCAGAGTCGGCGACGCATCAGCGACCGGAGTAGGCTAAAGATTCGATGATGGCTCTTCTCCTTTTACTGGCGGCGGAGAACGCGCTAGTGCGCTACCTGCGCTTCCTGGTGGAGAAGGACCCTTTCCGCGGCCTCTATCATCCGACGCTGTTCGACTGGCTCATCCTGGCGCCCTACTTCGTCATCCTGGTGACGCTCGCCTTCTACGGGCTGCACCGCTACCGGATGATCTATCTCTACAAGAGATACCGCCGCCACGCGCCCGGCCCGCCGCCCCCACCCGAGGCCTGGCCGCGGGAGTGGGCGGGCTGGCCGAGCGTTACCATACAGCTTCCCCTCTACAATGAGAAGTACGTGGTGGAGCGGCTGCTGGCGGCGGTGGCGGCGATGGACTATCCGCGCGAGCGGCTGGAGATCCAGGTGCTCGACGACTCGAGCGACGACACGGTGGAGATTGCCCGCGTCGCGGTCGAACGCTACGCCGCCGCCGGCCTGCCCATCCGCTACTTCCACCGCTCGCACCGCACCGGCTACAAAGCCGGGGCGCTGGCCGAGGGGTTGAAGGAGGCGCGGGGGGAGTTCATCGCGCTGTTCGACGCCGACTTTCTGCCGCCGGCCGACTTCCTCCGCCGGACGATTCCCTACTTCGCCGACCCGCAGGTGGGGCTGGTGCAGGCGCGCTGGACGTTCCTGAACCGGCGTTACTCGCTGCTCACCGAGGTGCAGGCCATCCTGCTTGACGCCCACTTCGTGCTCGAGCACGGCGGGCGCTCGCGCGCCGGGCTCTTCTTCAACTTCAACGGAACGGCGGGGGTGCTACGGCGCGCGGCGATCGAAGCGGCGGGCGGCTGGGAGCTCGACACGCTGACCGAGGACAGCGACCTGAGCTACCGGGCGCAACTGGCCGGCTGGCGCTTTCTCTACGTGCCCGACATCGAGTGCCCCTCGGAGCTGCCCGTGGACATGAACGGCTTCAAGGCACAGCAGGCGCGCTGGGCCAAGGGGCTGATGCAGACGGCAAAGAAGCTGCTGCCGCGGATTCTGCGCGCCCCGGTCGCCTGGCGGGTAAAGCTCGAAGCCTTCTACCACCTGACCGGCTGCGTGAGCTACCCGCTGATGGTGGCGCTGTCGGTGCTGCTGCTGCCGGCGATGACCGTGCGCTTCTATCAGGGCTGGTGGCAGGTGCTCTGGATTGACCTGCCGTTGTTCCTGGCCGCCAGCTGTTCGGTGTCGAGCTTCTACCTGGTGGCGCAACGGGAGCTCTTCCCGCGGGCGTGGAAGCGGACCTTCCTGCTGCTGCCGTTGCTGATGGCGGTGGGCATCGGGCTGGCCTTGCGCAATGCGCGGGCGGTGCTCGAAGCCGTGTGGGGGTACCGGTCCGACTTCGTGCGCACGCCCAAATACCGCATCGAAACGGCGCAGAAGCCCTTCGGGGAGGAGCCCTGGTACAGCAAGGTCTACCGGGCGGCGGACCGGAAGTGGCTGCCGTGGGTGGAGCTGGGGCTGGGCGGGTATTTCTGCTGGGCGACGCTCTACGCCATCACGAATGAGAACTACGGCACGGTGCCCTTCCTTTGCCTGTTCCTGTGGGGCTACTGGTACACCGGGCTGCTCTCGCTCGCGCAACCCTACTGGGAGCGGCTGGCGCTGCTGGCGAAAACCCTGGCGGTGAGTGGCGTGGCCGGAGTGCTCTCGCGGCTCTGAAACGGCGCTTGCACGCCGAAAATGCTTGACTTTTCGCAGCCTGCAGCCTAGATTTTGATTCGACAGCCCCGGGGGGTGTCGAGCAACAAAATCCAAAGGACAGCCCCGGGGAAAAGTCTGAGCGGAGGTCTCGAAAAAAAACATGAGGAAACTATTCCTTACATTGGTAGGTGTTCTGTTGTTGTTTGCCGTGCCAGTCCAAGCGCAGGATGAGTATCCCGCGGTGGAGGCGTACGGGGGCTACAACTACATGCGGGCCGACATCAGCAAAGATGTGGCGGACCTGATCGGCGTTTCGCGCCACCGCACCGCCCACGGGTTCCTCCTGGGCCTGGTCGGCAATCCCCATCGCAACTTCGGTATCGAAGGGGAGTTCAGCGGCCATTGGTTCGACGTGACGATTCCGGCGGCCGTGGCCATGACTCCGGACGATGTTACGGTGGACTTCCGTCACCTGCTCTTCATGGCCGGGCCGCGGATTGCGGGCCGGTGGGAGCGGGCAACACCGTGGGCGCACACGCTGCTGGGCTTCGCGCATACGCGAGGGTCAGTCTCCGGAGTGGGCTCGGATAGCAACACGAACTTCGCCTGGGCGATCGGGGGCGGCGTGGACGTCAACGCCAGCCGGAATGTGGCTGTGCGTCTGATCCAGGTCGACTACATCCTGATCAAGTTCGATGTCGACGAAGTGGCGGGTTTCCCGGTCGATGGGTCGCGGAACCTGCACAACTTCCGCATCGCGTTCGGCATCGTGATCAAGGCGGCCCACCGCTAAAACGTCAACCGAACCGTATTCTCCTCTGGAGCGAGCCTGGCTCACACGGTCGGGCTCGCTTTTTTGTTCTCTGCCATGACAGCTGAAGAAAAGCTGCTGGTCCTGAACCGGCGGGTGGTGCGCTGCCGGCGCTGCCCCCGCCTGGTGCGCTACCGGGAGCGGGTGGCGCGGGAGAAGCGCCGGGCGTTCCGCGAGTGGGAGTACTGGGGGCGGCCGGTGCCGGGCTTCGGCGACCCAGAGGCCGAGCTGCTGGTGCTGGGGCTGGCGCCCGCAGCGCACGGCGGCAACCGCACCGGGCGGGTTTTTACCGGCGACCGCTCAGGCGACTTCCTCTACGCCCGGCTCTACGAGGCGGGCTTCGCCAACCAGCCGCGCTCGGTGAGCCGCGACGACGGGCTCGCGCTGCGCAACTGCTACGTGACGGCCAGCGTGCGCTGCTGCCCGCCCGAAAACAAGCCAACGCGGCAGGAACAAGACAACTGCCGGCTGTACCTGATCGAAGAGCTGCGGCTGCTCGGGAAGCTGCGCGCGGTGCTGGCGCTGGGCCGGTTGGCCTTTGACACCTATCTTGACGCGCTGGAAGATTGCGGCCGGCTCGACTTGCGCCGCGGGCTCAAGTTCGCCCACGGCGCCAGCTACGACCTTCCCGCAGTTGTCCCGGCGGCAGGTGCCGCCCTTCGGCTGGGCTCAGGACAGGCCGGGCTCGGCGGACGGGGCTCCGGGCGGCACGTCCGCCTCTTTGCCTGCTACCATCCCAGCTAGCGCAACACGCAGACCGGGCTGCTGACCCCGGCGATGTTCCGCACCGTGCTGCAGAAGATTCGGAAGTACCTCACGAGCACCAGACCGTAGCGGGGCGGTTTGACGCGCGCAGCGGCGGCGGATATAATTTCACTGTCACGCCAGTTTACCGGGACGGCACAGCCCCATGGATACAGTGCAGGCAACGCGGATGCGTCCGGGAATGGTCATCCGGCACGAGGGGAAACTCTACGCCGTCTTCAGCCTCTTCCACCGCACGCCGGGGAACAAGCGCGGCTTCGTGCAGACGAAGCTGCGCGAGTTGGAGGGCGGGTCGCTGATCGAGCACCGGTTCAGCTCGGAGGACTTCGTCGAGCGGGCCTACCTGGAGGAGAAAGAGGTCGAGTACCTCTACGCCGAGGGCGACGTTTTCACCTTCATGGACACGACCACCTACGAGCAGTACCAGTTGACGCGCGAGCAGTTGGGCGACACGGTGGGCTATCTGGTGCCGAACCTGCAACTCAAAGTCGAATTCTTCGAAGGCAAACCCATCGGCATCGAGCTGCCGGCGGCGGTCGACCTGAAGGTGGTGGCGACCGAGCCCGGCATCAAAGGCGCTTCAGCCACCAACGTGATGAAGCCGGCCAGGCTCGAAACCGGCATCACCGTGCAAGTGCCGCCCTTCGTCGGCGCGGGTGAGGTCATCCGCGTCGACACCGCCGAAGGCACCTACCTCGAACGCGCCAAGTAACCGAAACTCGAAACTCGTCACTCAGCCTACTTTGTTGACACACCGTGGTCCCACGGACTACTCTCACTCCGCCACTGAGGCATTTACAGCGGAAAAACACCTAGCAACTAAGGAGGCAGCCACATGGCAACAATCATTAAACGGATTTCACACGGCAAAATCCCCGTCAAGAAATTCGACCGATTTCTGAAAGCCAACACCAAGGGTGGCCGCACACCACGAATGGCCAATGAGCCTGCAGGCGGCATCTGCGGCGCTTGGGGGTGCCCGCTGTATCACCGGGGAAGACGAATCAAGAGATGCTGGAAAATGATTACCAGCGACGGACGCGTAGTCACCGTGTGCGAATACTGAGCACGCTCACGCGCCGTTGAGAAAATCGGAAATAGGAATCTGGCTAGTTCCGTTCTCTTTTCCAGTTGCTATTTCGCTTCTTACCCGGCGAATGCCGCAGCGATGGATGCCGCAAGGGCGGGCTGCTGGTCTTCGAAGACGGTGCGGAGGTCGACGAGGACGCGGCCGGCTTCGACGCGGGCGATGACGGGCGGGTCGGCGCGGCGGAGGCGCACGGCGAGCTCGGCGGCGCTCATCCTCTGGGGTGCAATCGCCAAAAGCTTCGTAGGCAGCGCGTAGCCGGGCGTTGAGCCGCCGCCGGCCACCGACTCGCCATCAATGACACGGAGCTGGGCGCGGCCGGCCAGCGCGGGTTCCAGCTCTGCGCGCAGCGCTTCGGCGCGCCCGCCGACTTCGGCAGCCGTCTGCCGGATCAAGCGCAGAGCCGGGATGGCGTCGAGACCGCCGCTCAAATAGTGGCGCAGCGTCGCTTCCAGCGCCGCAAAGGTCATCTTGTCGACCCGCAGGGCGCGGAAGAGCGGGTTCTGGCGGCAGCGCTCGACGTATCTTTTCTTCCCGGTAATGATGCCGGCCTGCGGCCCGCCCAGCAGCTTGTCGCCGCTGAAGGTGACGACGTCCACGCCGGCGCGCAGGCTGGCAGCGGCCACCGGCTCGGCCCCCAGCCCCGTGGCGCTCAAGTCAACCAGCAAGCCGCTACCCAGGTCTTCGATGAGCAGCCGGCGGCGACGGTGCGCCAAGCGCACCAGCTCTTCGAGCGGCGGGCGCTCGGTGAAGCCGACGAGCTCGAAGTTACTGCGGTGGACGCGCAGCAGGGCGCGGGTGCGAGCCGAGATGGCACGGGCATAGTCAGCGGTGCGGGTGCGGTTCGTCGTGCCCACCTCGCGCAACACCGCGCCGCTCTTGGCCATGATGTCCGGGATGCGGAAGCTTTCGCCGATTTCAATCAGCTCGCCGCGCGAGACGATGACCTCGCCGCCTTCGGCCAGCGAGTTCAAGACCAGCAGGACGGCAGCGGCGTTGTTGTTGACCACGATGCTCGCCTCGGCACCGAGCATGCGGTTGAGAAACTTGGCGGCGTGGACGTCGCGGCGGCCGCGGCCGCCCTTCACCAGATCGAACTCCAGGTTCGAGTACTGGGTGGCGACACCCACGACGTGCTGGGCGGCCTCGGCGTCGAGCGGCGCGCGGCCCAGGTTGGTGTGCAGCACCACGCCAGTGGCGTTGATGACCGGGCGGAGCGAAACGGCCAGCAGCTCGCGCGCTTCGCCCTCGACCTCCTGCGCCAGGTGGGCGAGGTGGGTTTCGAGCTCAGCTTCGGCCAGCCCGCGGCGAATCTCGCTGCGCAGGCGCTCCAGCACGTGCCGCGCGGCTTGCAGGACGACGCCGCGGCTGACTTCTGCGCTCAGGCGGCGGAGCCGATCGTCCTGCAACAGTTCGTCCACCGAAGGCAGGCGGCGCAGGCGCACCGCCAGCGCCGTTCTGCCGGTTTGCGGTCTGGTGGCCATGGTCTCGACGGATTGCACCACAGGCCGCGCTGCGGGTCAACCAGCGCGAATGTAGGCAAGCAGGGTTGACGGTCGGCAACCGGCGCGTCTAAAGTGAGCGGCGATGCCTACGGTTGACGAAGAGCTGACCCAGCTCGA
>JACPRL010000125.1 GCA_016189965.1 Acidobacteriota bacterium
ACGAAGGGAGCGGAGCGAAGGATCCCTTCCATCCGCCGCTTCCACCGTCTGCACAAAAATGTCCTCTAGGTCTTCGAGCCCGCTGCGCTGGCGGTGCTCGGCCAGCGTGCCTTCGGCCAGCAGCTTCCCGTTGTGGATGATGCCGATGGTGTCGCAAAGCTTTTCCGCTTCGCTCATCACGTGCGTCGAAAAAATCACCGTCTTGCCGCGGGCGCGGCAGTCGCGGATGAAGCCGACGATGGTGCGGGCAGTCATGACGTCGAGCCCCACGGTGGGCTCGTCGAAAATCATCACCGGCGGGTCGTGCACCAGGGTGCGGGCGATGGAGACCTTCTGCTTGTTGCCGGTCGAGAGTTTGTCGCAGCGCACGTCGGCGTACGGCCCGAGGTCGAGCAAGGCGACGAGGTCGTCCAGGCGTCTCTTGAGCGTGGAGTTGTCGAGCCCGTTCAATCGTCCGAAGTATTCGACTGTCTCCCGCGCCGTCAGCCGCCCGTAGAGCGCCGTGGCGGTCGAAAGGAAGCCCACGTGGGCGCGCACCTTCTCCGGCTCTTCCAAGATGTCGAACCCGGCCACGCGCGCCGTGCCGTCCGTGGGCTGGAGGATGGTGGCCAGCAGGCGCAGCGTCGTGGTCTTGCCGGCGCCGTTCGCTCCCAGCAGGCCGTAGATCTGCCCCGGCTGGCAGCGGAAGTTCACCCGGTCGACGGCGCGCACTTCGCCGCGCTTCTTGTCGCGGAAGATTTTCACCAGGTTCAACGCTTCGATCATCGGGTCGCTCCCTTCGGCGGCGTCCTGGATTTCTACGATTGAGCCGGCGGCTCCGTTTCATTCAGCAAAAACATTGCCCAGAGTTTTAGCCAGAGAGCCACAGGGAGGCACTGAGCATTACGAGTTTCTGTTCTTCACCCCTGCTTTCTCCGTGTCTCTGTGTCTCTGTGGCTAATTCTTTGTCTCGCCCGCGGGCTTGAAGCGCAGGAAGCGGCTGAAAATGAAGTGCCAGCCGGCCAGCCAGGTAGCCGTGGGCACCGCCAGCTTGAGCCACCAGACGACATCGGTGCGGCGGATGAAGTAACCGACGGTGGCCGCCACCGCCCCGGTCAAGGCGTAGAGAACAAAGGAATGAGCGCGGACGGGAGCCAGGCGCGCCTGGCAGCCGGGGCAGACCATCCTCTTGAGCCCCGCCGAGTTGAACAGTCCCCGCGTGGGCAGGTCAGCGGCGCACTGCGGGCAGTTTGGGATGGCAGTCTCCGTCCGGTCAGGAACAACACCGGGAAAGGCAGCCTACCACGCGGCGGAAGGTGTTGACAATGTTGACCCCGCTCGGTTACATTCTATTGTTTCGGGAAGGGCGAAACACCCCGCCCGTGGGCGGGGTGATTTCTTGTAGGACGCCCTGGGTCGGGACCCGCGGGGCCCGGCGAGAGGGCGAGGCAAGATTCCGCTACAGGCTCCGTGGGGCTGCACGGCCACCGAGGGAGCCGGATCCCGAAAGCAGTTTCGAGGAGGTAGGCGACGTGCCTACATTTGCACAATTGGTGCGTTACGGGCGGGCGCCGCTGCGGCGCAAGACGAAGTCGCCGGCGCTCCAGCGCTGCCCGCAGAAGCGCGGCGTCTGCATCCAGGTGAAGACCATGACGCCGAAGAAGCCCAACTCGGCGCTGCGCAAGGTGGCCCGCGTGCGCCTGTCGAACGGGATGGAGGTGACCACCTACATCCCGGGCATCGGGCACAACCTGCAGGAGCACTCCATTGTGCTCATCCGCGGCGGCCGCGTGAAGGACCTGCCGGGCGTCCGCTACCACGTGATTCGCGGCACGCTGGACACGCAGGGGGTCGACGGGCGGCGACAGGGCCGCTCCAAGTACGGCGCCAAGCGGCCCAAGACCGCCGCGGCCTAGCCAGGAGAGGAAACGATGCCGAGAAAAGGCAAAGTGGATCGGCGCGAACCGGCGCCCGACCCCGTCTACGGCAGCCCGCTGGTCGAGAAGTTCATCAACTCGATGATGTGGGACGGGAAAAAAGCCGTGGCCGCGCGGCACTTCTACGGCGCCCTCGACCTCATCCGGCAGCGCGCCAACGACGACCCGCTCAAGGTCTTCGAGCGCGCGGTGCAGAACTGCAAGCCGCTACTGGAGGTGAAGACGCGGCGCGTGGGCGGAGCCAACTACCAGATCCCCATCGAGGTGAACCCGCACCGCCAGCTCTCCCTCTCCATCCGCTGGCTCCGCGACTACGCCCGCGGACGCGCCGGCAAGTCCATGGCCGAGCGGCTGGCCGACGAACTGATGGACGCCGCCCAGAACCGCGGCGGCGCCATCAAGAAGAAGGAAGACGTGCACCGCATGGCCGAGGCCAACAAGGCCTTCGCCCACTATCGCTGGTAACGAGTTTCGCCGCCCCGCAAGGGGCGGAGGCAAGAAGAAAGTTTCTGCCGGCTGTGCCCATAGGGGGCAGCCAGCAGCCCGACACGTCGGGACTGCGAGGCCGGTAGCCGGTGTGGAAGAGGAATAGAAACGCTTATGCCGCGGGCCATCCCGCTCGAAAAATTGCGCAACCTCGGAATCATGGCGCACATCGACGCCGGCAAGACCACTACGACCGAACGCATCCTCTACTACACCGGCATGACCTACAAGCTCGGCGAAGTGGACGAGGGCACCGCCACCATGGACTGGATGGAGCAGGAGCGCGAGCGCGGCATCACCATCACCTCCGCCGCCACCACCTGCTTCTGGACCCGCCACGGCGAAAAGCACCGCATCAACATCATTGATACTCCCGGCCACGTCGACTTCACCGTCGAGGTGGAGCGCTCCCTGCGCGTGCTCGACGGCGCCGTGGCCATCTTCGACGCCGTCGCCGGTGTCCAGCCGCAGACCGAAACCGTCTGGCGGCAGGCCGACCGCTACCGCGTCCCCCGCATCGCCTTCGTCAACAAGATGGACCGCGTCGGCGCCGACTTCGACCACTGTATCCGCTCCATGCGCTCCCGCCTCACCACCGACCCCGCCCCCATCCAGTTCCCCCTCGGAAAGGAAGACAGCTTCATCGGCATCCTGGACTTCATCGAGAACCGCGCCCTCATCTGGAAGGACGAGACGCTGGGCGCCGAGTACGAAGCCTTCCCCCTCGACCAGATCTTCGACCCCGCCTTCCAACGCGCCCGCCCCACCGTCGCCGCCGCCCTCAAAGCCAGCGGCCTGACCCCGGACTTCGTCCACGAGCACCGCGACAAGGCCATCGCCTATATCGCCGAGCACGACGAGGCGCTGCTGGAAAAGTATTCCCACAACGAGCCCATCAGCCCCGAGGAGCTCCGCGGCGGCCTGCGCCGGGCCACCATCGCGCTCAAGCTCGTGCCCGTGCTCTGCGGCGCCGCCTTCAAGAACAAGGGCGTGCAGCCGCTGCTCGACGCCATCGTGGATTTCCTGCCCAGCCCGCTCGACGTCCCGCCCGTCCAGGGCACCACGCCCGACGGCACTGAACTCCTCGAGCGACGCCCGGCCGACGACGGCGACGATGTCGCCGGCGTAGGTTTCCGGCACCTCTTCGCGCTGGTTGGCGTGCATGCGCAGCAGGCGGGCGACGCGCTCCTTGCGGTCCTTGGCGGCGTTGTAGACGTAGCTGCCCGCCTTGAGCCAGCCGGAGTAAACCCGCATGTAGGTGAGCTGGCCGACGTAGGGGTCGGTCATGATTTTGAAGGCCAAGGCGCAAAAGGGCTCGTCGTCGGCCGGGCGTCGCTCGAGGAGTTCAGTGCCGTCGGGCGTGGTGCCCTGGACGG
>JACPRL010000120.1 GCA_016189965.1 Acidobacteriota bacterium
CACCTGGCACGTGGTGCGCTCGACCCCGCGCGTCACCGGCTTCCTCGGCGGGGGCGGCCAGCCGGCGCCGCTCAGTTCGGCCGAGGTGGACCAGATTTTGCACCGGGTCGAAGAAGCGGCCGACAAGCCCAAGCCCAAGCTGAGCTTCGAGCGCAACGAGAGCGTGCGCATCATCGACGGCGCCTTCGCCAATTTCACCGGCATGGTGGAGGAAGTGAACCCGGAGCGCAACACGCTGAAGGTGATGGTGACCATTTTCGGCCGCGCCACCCCGGTGGAGCTCGACTTCCTGCAAGTGGAGAAAGTCTAGGCAACATGGGCGTATTCACCACCAAGTTGGAGGTTCTGAATCCCGCGGAGCCCGCTCGCGTCGAGGAGCTTGAGCTCACGGTGGACACGGGAGCGAGCTATAGCTGGGTGTCTCGTTCGCGCCTTGCCAGGCTTGGAATTCAGCCTACGGATCGCATGCAGTTCCGGACGATCGAAGGGCGCCTGATTGAGCGCGATGTGGCCCCTGTCTTTCTTCGCATGGATGGGCGAATTGGGGGAGACACGATTGTGATGGCCGAACCGGGAGACATGGAAGTTCTGGGCGCGCATTCTCTCGAGACTCTGGGGCTCGCCGTTGATCCGATCCAGAAAAAACTGGTTCGGGCAGTTGGTTATGCCCTCGCGGCGACACCCCCTAGTCAACGCCGGCAGCGCTCTCGGGCCGTGGAAGCCATTGACCGCGCCACCCCGGTGGAACTCGACTTCCTGCAAGTGGAGAAGACGTAGCCGATGGGAGTTTTCCAAATCAAGTTGACGGTGAGCAACCTGAGCGAGCCCTCGCGCGGGCAAGAGGTCGAACTGTGGGTGGATACCGGCGCCGCGTACAGTTGGATTGCGCGGGCGCGGTTGGAGGCGATCGGAGCGCGCCCCGTGCGGCGGATGCAGTTCCGGACGATCGAGGGCCGCCTGCTGGAGCGCGAGATGGCGCCGGTGATGGTTCGGGTCGACGGCTACATCGGGGCGGACAACGTGGTGATGGCTGAGCCCGGCGACAGCGAGGTCATGGGCGCCTTCACGATCGAAGGGTTGGGGCTGGCGGTGGACCCGGTGCAGAAAAAGTTGGTGCCGACCATTGGCCTGGCGCTGCGCGCGGCCGCGGCGCCGAAGGGCAAGAAAGTTACGGCGATGATCAAGCTGCAGATTCCGGCCGGCAAGGCGACCCCGGCCCCGCCGGTGGGCCCGGCGCTGGGCCAGCACGGGGTCAACATTATGGAGTTCTGCAAGCAGTTCAACGCCAAGACGGCGGCGAAAGACCAGGAGGGACTGATCATCCCGGTGGTGGTGACGGTCTACCAGGACCGCTCCTTCACCTTCATCACCAAGACGCCGCCGGTCTCGGTGCTGCTCAAGCGCGCGGCCAACATCGCCAAGGGCTCCGGGGAGCCGAACAAGAACAAAGTGGCCACGGTGACCGAGAAGCAGGTGGAGGAGATTGCGCGCATCAAGATGCCCGACCTGAACACCGGCGATCTCCAGTCGGCGATCCGGACGGTGCGGGGCACGGCGCGCAGCATGGGCGTGGACGTGGTGTCGTAGGGGAGGAGAGAGCGTGAGCGTCGCGGTGGCACGAGCGGGAAAAAAGATTCGCCAGGCGCGGGCGCAAGTGGAGAAGCGCCCCTACACGATCGAAGAAGGGGTTGAGTTGCTGAAGAAGCTCCACTTCACCAAGTTCGATGAGACGGTGGAGCTGGCGCTGAACCTGGGGGTCGACCCGCGGCACGCCGATCAGATGGTGCGGGGCACGGTGGTGCTGCCGCAGGGGCTGGGCAAGAGCGTGCGCGTGGCCGTGGTCGCCGGCGGCGAAAAAGTGAGGGAGGCCGAGGCTGCCGGGGCGGACATCGTGGGCGGCGACGACCTGGTGCAGAAGATTCAGCAGGGGTTTATGGAGTTCGACGCCGTCATCGCCACGCCCGACATGATGAAGTCGGTGGGCAAGCTGGGCCGCGTGCTGGGGCCGCGGGGGCTGATGCCGAACCCGAAGACCGGCACGGTGACCTTCGACGTCGCCAAGGCCATCCAGGAGACCAAAGCGGGCAAGGTGGAGTTCCGGGTGGACAAAGCCGGCATCATCCACGCCGCGGTGGGCAAGATGTCGTTCGAAGCGGCGAAGTTGGTGGAGAACGCGCGGGCGCTGATCGCGGCCGTGGTACGGGCCAAGCCGCCCGCCGCCAAGGGGCGTTACATGAAGAAGATTACCCTGACTTCGACCATGGGGCCGGGCATTCTGATCGACCCGGCGTCGGTCGAAGCCAGCGTCTGAGGAGACGGGGCGGTGGCGAAGAAGCGCAGCGAGAAGCAGCAGGAGATCGAGCAGCTCAACCAGGAGCTCGATCGCGTCACCAGCGTGGTGCTTTCCACCTTCCAGGGGTTGACCGTGCAGCAGGACACCGAGCTGCGGCGAGCCATCCAGGCGGCAGGCGGGCGCTACCGCGTGCTGAAGAACAGGCTGGCACGGCGGGCGGCGCACGGCACGCCGGCCGAAGCGCTGCTGGCGCAGTTGCACGGCGTCAACTCGATCGCTTACACCAGCGGCGACCCGGTGGCCCTGGCCAAGGCGGTGACCCGTTACGCCAAGGACAACCCGGCCTTCACCTTCAGCGCCGGGGTGGTGGAAGGGCGCGTCGTATCTCTCGAGCAGTTGAAGGAACTGGCAGCGCTGCCCGCGCGCGAGGAGCTCTATGCCAAATTGCTCGGCCTGCTCCAGGCACCGGCGCAGCGACTGGCGAGCCTGTTCGCCGGGCCGGCGCGGGCACTGGCGGTGGCGGTGAACCAAGCGGTCAAGGAGAAAAAGTTTTCCCCGGCAAGCTGAGAACTCATTTTTTTCCAAAAAGCAGGAGGAACAACCCCGTGGCAGAGAAAGTAGAAGCAAAAGAAGCAGCGAAGGCAGGGAAGCTGGACAAACTGGTGGAGGAGATCAAGGGGCTGTCGTTGCTGGAGGCGGCCGAGCTGGTGAAGCGCCTGGAGGAAGAGCTGGGCGTGTCGGCAGCCGCGGCCGTGCCCGTGATGGCCGCCGCCGGGGCCGCGCCCGGCGCCGCCGCGCCCGCCGCTGAGGAGAAGACGGAATTCACCGTCGTGCTCAAGGAGGTGGGCCCGAACAAGATCAACGTGATCAAGGCGGTGCGGGAAGTGACCAGCCTGGGCCTCAAAGAGGCCAAGGACCTGGTGGACGGCGCCCCCAAGACCGTCAAAGAGGGCGTGAACAAGGACGAGGCTGCGGCCATCAAGAAGAAGTTTGAAGAAGCCGGCGCGAAGGTCGAAATCCAGTAGCCCCCGAGCCGGGCAGGAGTCCGGCGCGGGGCGGAGTGTTAGCGGAGGAGAGCGAGAGAGACCATGAAGCGAGGAACGAATTCCCGGAACAGCGGCGAACGCCTGCGGCTCGATTTCTCGAAAATCGAGACCACAGTGCAAATTCCCAACCTGATCGAGGTGCAGCGGCGGTCCTACGACCGCTTCCTGCAGATGGACCGGCTGCCGGCCGAGCGCGAAGACATCGGCCTGCAGGGCGTGTTCACCTCGGTCTTCCCCATCCAGGATTTTCGCGGACTCTCGCAACTGGATTTCGTCGACTACGCCATCGGCAACTGGGAGTGCAAGTGCGGCAACCTGAAGGGGCTGCACCACCTGCGCACGCCCTGCCGGAATTGCGGCACCAGCCTGCGCACCGACCCCAAGCGGGTCGGCGAGCTCATCTGCCCGCGCTGCGGCACGCCGAACAAGAACGCCGTGGTCATCTGCAACAAGTGCGGCGACCCGGTGAGCTTGCAGTTGAAGTACGAGGTGGTGGAGTGCCAGGAGCGGGGGATGACCTACGCCGCGCCGCTCAAGGTGACCATCCGCCTCACCATCTATGAAAAGGATCCCGACAGCGGGGCCAAGAGCATCCGCGACATCAAGGAGCAGGAGGTCTACTACGGCGACGTCCCGCTGATGACCGAGAACGGGACCTTCATCATCAACGGCACGGAGCGGGTGATTGTCAGCCAGTTGCATCGCTCCCCCGGCGTCTTCTACGAGGCGTCGAACAACCGCACTTACTTTCTGGGGAAAATCATTCCCTACCGGGGCTCCTGGGTGGAGTTCGAGTACGACATAAAGAACATCCTCTACGTGCGCATCGACCGCAAGCGGAAGCTGCTGGGAACGGTGTTCCTGCGCGCCCTGGGGCTGAAGAATAACGAGGAAATCCTTCGCACGTTCTACACCGTGGAACGCCTCACGGTGGAGGACAAAAAGCTCAACTGGCAGGTCTCCGACGGGCTCATCGGGCGCAAGCTGAGCCGGGAGATTCGCCGGCCGCGCTCGGGGGAGCTGATCGCCTCGGCCGGGCGGCTGATCACGCCCGACGTCTACCGCGAAATCCAGAAGGCGCGCCTGACGGCGGTGGAGATCGGGCCGCAGGATTTGGAGGGAGCCTCGACCGCCGCCGACGTCATCAACACGCAAACGGGCGAAGTGCTGCTGGAGGCGAACCAGGAGCTGACGCCCGACCTGCTGGCGCAAGTCCTCGACGCCGGCGTGCGCGAGCTGCACCTTTTCTTCCCCGAGCGCGACGACGCGGGAACCGTGCTGAGCAACACCCTGCGCCGCGACACCCTGCACTCCCCGCAAGAGGCGCGGATTGAGATCTACCGCAAGCTGCGCCCCGGCGACCCGCCGACGCTCGAGACCGCCACGTCGCTCTTCCAGGGAATGTTCTTCGATTCGCGCAGGTACGACTTCTCCCGCGTAGGCCGGCTGAAGTTCAACATCAAGCTGGGGCTCAACACGCCGCTGGAGAAGCGCACGCTGGAAGCGCGTGACTTCCTGGAAGCCATCCGCTACCTGCTCAAGATGCGCAAGAACCCCGAGGGCAAATACGTCCCCGACGACATCGACCACCTGGGCAACCGCCGCGTGCGCTCGGTGGGCGAGCTGCTGGA
>JACPRL010000121.1 GCA_016189965.1 Acidobacteriota bacterium
GCGCTGGAAAAAGCCCAGCGAGAGCACCGACTGGCGCGCGCCGCAATAGGAGCAGGTTTTTTCCGTCGCGCCCACCAGGCACCCGCAGGAGAAACAGATGCGCGGCTTCGGCTCCGTTCGCGCCAGCCCGCCGAACGTTTCCCGCCAGCGCTGCCGCCAGCGCTCGAGTCTCCAGCGCAATCGCGGCGGTAGCATCACTCGGCTTCAGGGCAAGTAGTCACGCCAATAGAGTGCAAGCGCCAAAGCTACACTGGCCACACCCAGCAACACAGCCAAAACAATGAAAATGTGAGGCGCAACAACAAAGTATGTGTCAAAAATGTAGATATCCACAGTGCGCCCTCGGGTAAGCAGCGCTGCCGCCACGCAGGCAACCGTAGCGCTAGCGAGGATGACAAGACCGATTACGCCGAGACTTCTTACCATGCGTGAATTCTTGCTGGTGTTTGCGTGGAGCTGAACACTGCTTGCGGAGGGTTCATCGCCTCCCTATAATACACAAAATTCTTGCGCCGTTGGTTCGAGCGGCTGTCGAAAAGGAGAAGAGCGATGCCAAAAGCGACGTGGGAGCGCCGGGGACAAGCCTTGGGACGCGAGCTGGGCCGGGCCGTGGCGCGGCTGGAGCGGGAAGCGCGCCGCGCCGCTCGCCGTGGCCGCCGGATGCAACAGACGGCGCGCCAGCAGTCAATCAAATGGATGCGCCGCGCCGCCCGGGTGCTCAACATGGCGGCGCTCGAGCTGGAGAAAAGCACCGCTGCCTCGCGCCGCCGTCCGCGCCGCCCCAAGCCAGCCCAGTGAGCCGCGCCGGCCAATTCTGCGGCCGCCTGCTCGTCGTTGGCCTCCTCGTCGTTGCTTTGCTGGCCGGCGCGAGCGGCTGCCGGCGCAAGAAGCCCGTCGCGAAGGTGCCGCCTCCGGCGCCGCCCGCAGCCGGCGAGGCGGAAACCGGCCTCGCCTCCTGGTACGGCCACCCCTACCACGGCCGTCCCACCTCGAGCGGGGAAATCTACGATATGAATAAAATGACCGCGGCGCACCGCACGTTGCCGCACCAGACCTGGGTGCGGGTGACGAATCTGGAGAACGGCCGCACGACCGAAGTGCGCATCAACGACCGCGGGCCCTTCATCGAAGGGCGCATCATTGACCTCTCGCGCGCCGCCGCCGAGGCCATCGAAATGCTCGGGCCGGGCACCGCGCTGGTGCGGCTGGAGATTATCCGCTCGCCCTCTGAGTCGGCGGCCGCGCCGCGCTATACCGTGCAGGTCGGCGCCTTCCAGGTGGTGGCCAATGCCAACCGGCTGAAAGAGCAACTGGCTGAGCGTTACCGCGATGTTTTCGTCGAAGTCTACGACGCCCCCGACACCCTCTACTACCGCGTGCGCGTCGGGCGGGTGGCCTCGCTCAGCGAAGCGCATCGGCTCGCCGCCGAGCTCCGCCAACTCCCCGACATCGCAGCCACCTTCGTTGTGCGAGTCGACTAACATCATGGAGCCACGCCCCGACCCCGTGCGGCCGAACCCCGGCTTCCTCAAAACTCCTGTCATTCTTGTCCCGAGCGAAGCCGAGGGACGCGGCTGGGCCTCAGTTTCCCCCAGGCAGGTGCCTGGGGGCTCGGCGCGTGATATTTTCTCGCTGAACTCGGTGGCACCGGCCACCGGGACGCAACCGCCGCTGGCAACTCCTCTAGAGGAGAAAGAGGGGAGATGAGCAAGGACTGTTTGTTCTGCCGCATCGTGGCCAAAGAGATCCCGGCCAAGATTGTCCACGAGGACGAGCAGGCCATCGCCTTCGACGATATCAACCCACAGGCGCCCACCCACATCCTGGTCGTCCCGCGCCGGCACATCCCGAGTCTCAATGAGCTGGCGGCGAAGGATGCCGGGCTCATCGGCCACTTGCATCTCGTCGCCGCGCAACTGGCCCGCCAGCGCGGCATCGCTGAGAGCGGCTACCGCGTCGTCCTCAACACCGGCCGCGGCGCCGGCCAGTCGGTTTTTCACCTGCACCTGCACCTGCTCGGCGGGCGTGGGATGCGCTGGCCTCCGGGCTAGGAAGATCTCATGGGCAAGCAACGCAAAGTCTATCTGCCGCGCTGGATTGCCTGGTTCATCCAGCTCTTCGTCCTCCCCATCTGGCTCTGGACCACCTACGCCGCCTTCTTCACCGAAAAAGGGCGCGACGAGCTGGGCATTGCCGGCTGGTTGGTGGTTACGCTGGTGATGGCGGCAGTGAGCGTGATGGTCTTTCTGATGAGCTACGGCAAGTGGCCCGCCTACATCATCGAAGAAGAAGACGAGTAGAAACTGGTTGTAAGGCTAGCGGCGAGCGGGGCGAGAAGCAGATCCTTCGACTTCGTCCCGCCCTTTCTGATGAAAGGGCGGGACTTCGCACAGGATGACACCGCTGGGTGGAGCGACAGTCGGCTCACCTCAGGGGCTAAAGCCCCGTGGATTTTGGTTGTGGGACGTAATGTCGCCGCTAAAGCGGCGACCCCAGAGGAGGAAGTACGAGCGGACCTATGGGGTCGCCACTTCAGTGGCGACAAGAAGGCGGCTTTATTTTTTCCCGGGGCTTTAGCCCCTGGGGCGTCAGCACTCTTCCTCAGGGCCTGAAGGCCGGGAAGAAAAGCAAGCCGGCAACGTCAACCCTGAACGGTTGATCCGCCGTCCGTGTCACTCGGCGCGACGCAGCACAGTCAGGTGTGGGTCGAGCAGTAGTTCGTCCGGTTTCGAGGGCACGGCGAAGCGGAAGTCGACTTTGGGGCCGGTGGCCACCACCGTGCCCAGCCGGCGCTGCTCCCGGCCCCAGCGGGCGAAGACCGGCAGCGGCGTGAGGAAGACGTCGGGCACCTCCGACTGCTCGATCGTCCCTTCGACCGCCCAGGCGCCTTCGCCCTGCCGCCGCGCCTGCCAGCGCAGCCGGTAGCGCGGGATGCCGGTCTGGTAGACCCACTGCTCGAAGAACCAGTCGAGGCGGCCGCTCTGCTCGACGTCGGCCGGCGCTGGCAGCGCCGCTTCGAGCGCCCGCTGGAACGCCGCCGTCGTCAGCGGCTCCTCGCTCTGCTGGGCCAGCGCGCGCAGCACGCCGAAGAACGCCGCCTCCGAGCCCGTCTCGGAATCGCGGAACAGCTCGCGCAGCATGTGGATCACCCACGGGCCTTTCTTGTAGATCAGCCCCACGTAGCCGTCCGGGCTGCGCGAGGAGTCGAGCCGCAAACCGAGCGCCAGCGCGCCGGTGGCTTCGAGCGGCTGGCCGTCGGCGTCGGCTTTGAGCAGCTCCCGCCGGTAGCGCTCCAGCCATTCGCGCACGCGCGCCGGCCCGTTCTCCTGCCGTTCGAGGAAGAGCAGAGCCGAGTAAGCGGCCAGGCTTTCGGCCAGCCACTGGTCGCGGTAGCGAGGCGTCTGCACCCAGTTGCCCCACCACTGGTGCGCGGTCTCGTGCGCCGGCACCAGCTCGCTGTAGTGCTGGCGCACGCCCTCGCTCACGTTGAGCCGCCCCAGGCTCTCCGCGGAGAGAAAGCAGAAGGTCGGCAGGTAGATGAGTCCCGGATAGCCCTGCGCCCACAGCCCAGGGCTCTGCGACACTTTCAGCTCGCCGTAGGGAAACTCTCCGAAGAGCCCGCTGAACATGCCGAGCGCCGCGGCGATTTCCTTGCCCACGCGAGCCATTCCTTCGGTCGGCGCCGGCGGCGGCGCAGGCGCCGGGCGGTCGACAATCGCGGGCGCGGCGCGAAACGGGTCTTCGCGCCGCGGTCCGAGCTCGCCCGGCAGCGCTGCCGGCGCTTCCGGCGGCGGCCGCAGCGAGGCCAGCAGGCGCGGCTCAAGTTCCCGGTGGGCGTAAATAGTGACCTCGGCGTCGGCGCCCTCGCCCCGGTGCGCCTCGTAGTCGCCCAGGTTGAAGCCCGCCACCGGCAGCGGCACTTCGCTCTGCCACACGCTCTCCTTCCACTCGCCTTCTTCGCGGCTCTCCCGCAGCCGCCCCACCGCCACCAGCGTCCACCGCCGCGGATAGCGGAAGCGCAGGCAATAGTGGGCCAGCGAAGCAACTCCCGGCCGCGGATACCAGCTTTCCCGCGCCCCCACGTGCAGCACGCCGCTGCCCAGGTCGGCAATCACGCGCCCACGATAGCGGAAGCGCAGCCTGTGCCGCCCTGTCGCTGCCTCGGGCAACGCCACCGCCACGAGGTCGCTGCCGCGGTGCCGCGCTTCCTCCGGGCTGAAGCTGACGTTTTGGAAGAACTCCAGCCGCTCCGGGCGGCTCTCCTCCCCGGCCCCCAACGCCGCCACTTCCTCGACCATCAGGAAGCGGGAGAGCTCGAACGTCAACACGCGGATTGGGCTCGTCCCCAGTTCCAGCTCCACCTCGCAGGTCACCTCGAGTTCGTGCGCAGGCGAGAAGGTGGCGTCAATCTGATAGGAGAGCGCACGCGGACGCGAAGGAGCCGGCGCGGCGTCCGCCCGGCTGAACGACGTCCAGACGTCGTAGTATGCTACCCCGTCTGTCGCCCGCACTTGCCCCACCTGCACCTGCTCCGGCCGCCGCTCGTCCACTACCACGTCGAACGACCGCAACCGCTCGCCGCGCACCGCGGCGTAGAAGTAGGGCCGGGGCGCCGGATCGAGAAAATCCAGCAGCAGCCGCTGCGCGTGCAGCCGGTCGAGGAACGGCAGCCGTCCCGCCCAACGGGCCGCGAGCTCCGCAGCGTCCGTTCGTTGCCCGCGCCCGCCCGCTATCTGCGCCCGCAGCTCCTCGGCGGTGTTGTCGCTGAAGCGGAAGTAGGCGCGGTTGAAGGTTTCGGTCAGGATGGGCGAGCCGGTGAATTTCAGCATCTGTTGGCGTTCCGGCCGGTCGGGCGGCACGATGAGGATTTCTCCCGCACCGTCGAAGATCGCGCCGGTCACGCGCCCTTCGATCGGCTCGAGAAATATCAGCGTGCCGTGGCGCAGGTTCAGTCGGAGTGCGTCGCGGCGCAGATAAAGGTCGGTGACCTTGTAGGCCTGGTGCGTGTCGAGCCGCAGCCCCTGCAGCTTCTCGAGCAGCGCGCGGGCAGTGCGCGGCGTCTCCGCCGGTGCCGCTGACGCTCCCAGCAGCAGCGCCGCCAGCCACCATGCCGCCCTTGGCGCGCGACCCTTCACACCCTCGACTCTAGACCACTCGCCGCCGCCCCGCAACTCGGCTCGCCCTCGGCTTCTGCTAGAATCATTCGATGCGCGCTGCAGTGAAAAGGTCGAACCCCATCGCCTGCCCTCGTTGCCGTCGGCTTCGCTCGGCTGCTTTCCTCCTCGCGCTCGGGTGGTTGAGCGCGCTTTCGGCGGCGGCGGACATCATCGTGCTCAAGAGCGGCACCCGCATCGAAGCCTGGGGCGTCGAGGAGCGCGGCGACAAGGTCTACTACGAAGGTCCGGCCGGCCAGGTGGCGCTGCCACGGCGCCTGGTCGAGCGCATTGAGCGCAGCGATGCCCTGCCCAGTTGGGCCACGGCCGGCTCGCAAGCTGCCGCCGAACTGCCTCCGCCTGACCTGCCGGCCCTGGGCGACCCCGACGTCACCGCCGTCATCGCCGGCGACAAGATTGACCGCGAGGTGCTGGCCCGCCTCGAAGTGGAAGCCGAGCGCAACGGCAGCGAAGCCGCCCGCCAGCGCGCCGCCGCCGCCCATGTGCTGATCGCCCAATTTCTTTTCAGCCGTGGGCAGGTGCCTGCGGCCGGTGACGCCGTCCGCCGCGCGCTCAGCTTTGCGCCCCAGGAGCCCGCGCTGCTGCTCTTTCTGGCCGTGCTCGAGGTCGAGCAGCAGCGCTACGCCGCGGCGCTCGAGCACCTGCGGCCGGTTTTGAATGGTTCGCGCTACCTGTTCGAAGCCTACCGCCTCGAGGGCTGGATTCACTATCAGAGCGAAGACATGCCCCGCGCCATCGCCGCCTGGAAACGCGCCCTGGCCGAGCGCTCCGACTCCGAGCTCGAAGCCCTGCTCGCCCGCACCGAGCGCGAAGCCCAGGCCGCGGAAGCCTTCGAGCAGCGTGGCAGCGGCCGCTTCGAGTTGCGCTTTGATGGCGGCGAAGTCCCCACGCGCGTCGCCGCCGGCATCCTGGCAGCGCTCGAGAATATGTACGGCGAGATGGCCAGCACCTTCAACGTCGCTCCCCGCCAGCCCATCGTCGTCCTGCTCTACGCCAACCAGACCTTTTACGAACTGACTGGGCTGCCGGCGGAAGTCCACGGGCTGTTCGACGGCAAGATCCGCGTGCCGGTCCGCGGGCTGGTCTCTCTCGCGCCCGAGCTCGAGCGCACGCTGCGCCACGAACTCGTCCATGCCTTTGTATTTGTCAAGACACGCGGCCACTCTCCGCGCTGGCTCCAGGAAGGACTGGCGCAGTGGCACGCCGGCCAGCGCCCGTGGGTCGGGTTGGAAACGTTCCGCCCGCTCTTCGAGCCCCGCGACGGCACGTCGCTCGTGCACATCGAAGTCGGCTTCGCGGGCGACGCTGCGCAGGTGATGGGCTCCTACTACGCTTCCTGGCTCGTCGTTGATACTCTCGAGCGCCGCTACGGCTCGGCCGGCATGCTGCGCTTCC
>JACPRL010000122.1 GCA_016189965.1 Acidobacteriota bacterium
CTTTAAGTCTTTGGACTTTTCGACCTTCGACTTTTCGAGCCTTCGACTCTTACACTCTTTAACCTTCTTCCGTCCGTGATAAGATTCGCCGCGGCCCACCTACGCCAAGGCTTCCCTCGACCGGGCTCGGGACAAGTCGGCGGGCTAGGAGCTAGGATGGACATCGTCAAGGGGAACATGGGCTGGATTGAGGTGGTTTGCGGGCCCATGTTCAGCGGCAAGAGCGAAGAGCTGATCCGGCGGCTGCGCCGCGCCGAAATCGCCCGCCAGCGCGTGCAAATCTTCAAGCCCGCCCTCGACCAGCGCTACGCCGAGAGCGAAATCGTCTCCCACAGCGACCTGCGCATCCCCGCCGACCTGGTCGCGAGCGGCGCCGAAATCCTTGACAAAATCGACGCGCGCACCGAAGTCATCGGCATTGACGAAGCCCAGTTCCTCGGCGCCGAGCTGGTCGAGGTCGCTCAGAAGCTCGCCGACATGGGCAAGCGCGTTATCGTCGCCGGGCTCGACACCGACTACCTCGGCCGGCCCTTCGAGCCGGTGCCGCTGCTGATGACCGTGGCCGAGGAGGTGACGAAGCTGCTCGCCATCTGCGTCCGCTGCGGCAACCCCGCCAAGCACACCCAGCGCCTGGTGGCTTCGGAAGAGCGCATCCTGGTGGGCGCCGGCGGGATGTATGAGGCTCGCTGCCGCCGCTGCTTCGAGCCCCTGGCCGCCGCTGCCAGCGCGGACAAGGACAAAGAGAAGAACCGAAAGGCAAATCCCTCGCCTCGATGATCCGGGAATTGAATCGCGCTAAACATCAATTTCTTGCTCAGGCCACGGGCTTCCGCCCGTGGCAGACAGACAGGAATGTCTGTCCCACCAACTGATTCCCCTCTGCTATGCTTCCCGACTGCTGATGCGGTTCCACGCCTACGCGCCGACGCGGATTGACCTGGCGGGCGGCACGCTCGACATCTGGCCGCTCTACCTCTTCCACGCTGGCGCCCTGACGCTCAACGTGGCCATTACGTGCTACGCGCATGCCGTGCTGGAGCCGCGGGGCGATGGGCGCATTGTGCTGGTTTCCCGCGACGCGGGAGAGAGAGAGCAGTTTCGGTCGCTGGCGGCGCTAGAAGCGAAGCAGCGGTATCGCTTGCCGCTGCTGGCGGAGTTGGTGAAGTGGTTCCTGCGTGGGGATTCTTCGCCCAGCGGCGGGAGCCGCTGGGCTGAACTGAGAAAAGCAGATTCCTCGCCGCCAAGGCAAGCAAGGGCTCGGAATGACAAGAAGGGGTTGACGTTGACGACGTGGTCGGAGGTGCCGGCCGGGGCGGGGCTGGGCGGCTCGAGCGCCCTAGCGGTGGCCGTCTGCGCCGCGCTCACCCGCTGGCTGCGCGCGCCGCTCAAGCCCCACGAGTGGATTGCGCTCTCGCGCGATGTTGAGGCGCGGGTGCTCGGCGTGCCCACCGGCGAGCAAGACCATTACCCGGCGGTCTATGGCGGCGTGAGTGCTATTCATCTGGATGCCGGCGCTACGTGGCGCGAGCCGCTCAGGGTGAGCCCGCGGGCGCTCGAGTCGCGCCTGGTGCTGGCCTACACCGGCGAGCCGCGCCGCTCGGGGATCAACAACTGGCAGGTAGTGAAGCACTACCTCGACGGCGACGCGCGCCTGCACCGCAACTTCGCGGAAATCGCCGCCATCGCGGGCGCGATGCACCGGGCGCTGGCGCGCGAGGACTGGCGGCGGGTGGCCGCGCTGCTGGCCCGCGAGTGGGAGGCGCGGCGGCGGAACGCTCCGCGCATCGCCACGCCCTTCATTGATCGGCTGATTCGCACCGGCAAGCGCCACGGGGCGCAGGCGGCGAAAGTCTGCGGCGCCGGTGGCGGCGGCTGCGTGGTTTTCTTCTGCGCGCCCGAACGGCGCGGTGAGCTGGCCTCGACGCTGGCAGCGGCGGGCGCTACGCTGCTGCCGTTCCGCCTCGCCCGCCGCGGCGTTACGGTGAGGCGGGAGAAATGAAGGCGGCTCGACGCACAGAGCTTCGGCACCCACCCGCGGCCAGGGCCGCTACCCACCCGCCGAAATTCGGGCATGAATCGTACGGGCTGAAGCCCGTACCTTCCGAAGCGATGGCGCGCCGCGGGGTGATGGTGAGGCGGGAGAAATGAAGGCGGCTCGACGCACAGGGCCTCGGCGCCCACCCGCGGCCAGGGCTGCTACCCACCCACCGACCTCGGGGAATGAACCGTACGCGGTATTGGTTCCTGCGTAGATTAATGTCCGCCGCCAACGACGCAAACACGGCGGAACGGTCTGAAAAGCAGATTCCTCGCCGCCAGGGCGGGCAAGGGCTCGGAATGACAACGGCGGGGACATGTCTTATGCAGATGTCAATAGAGCGCGTACCTTCCGAAGCGATGGCGCGGCACGGCGTTATGGTGAGGCGGCTCGGATGAAGCTCGGCGCGCTCTTCCTTCTGCCCGACCGCCGGCTGCGGCCCACCTGGCGCGCGCTGCTCTTTGTCCCTGCGGGCGGCTTGCTGGTCTTTCTTTCCTTTTTCGTTGCACTGCTTTTGATCGGCGGACTCGGGCTACCGTCGAACTTCGTGGTGCAGTTCGGCGCCTGGGGAGCCGGAGAACTCGTCGGCGCGACCTTCGCTGCTTGGGTCTTTTTGCGGGCGCTCGACCGGCGGTCGTTCCGGACGCTGGGCTTGTGGTTTTACGCCGGTTGGGGGCGCGAGGTCGTCGTCGGGCTCGGCCTGGGCCTGGCGCTGATGACGGTGAACGTCGGGCTGCTGCTGGCGGCCGGAGGGCTGGAGATTCGCGGGCTGGCACTCGAGGGCTCGGCGGCGCTCGGCAGCTTCGCCGCGATGCTCTTATTCCTGCTGCTTCCGGCGGCGGGAGAAGAGCTGGTGTTTCGCGGTTATTTTTTTCAGCGCGTGGTGGAAGCCTGGGGGCCGGTGGCGGCGGTGGGCGGGCTTTCGCTCTTGTTTGGCCTGGTGCACTGGCGCAACCCGCAGGCCGACTTGCTCTCCACGCTCAACACCGCGCTGGCGGGCGTGCTGCTGGCGGTGGCGTACCTCAAGACGCGCGGGCTGTGGCTGCCCATCGGGCTGCATCTGAGCTGGAATTTTTCCATGGGGTTCCTCTACTCGCTTCCCGTCAGCGGCATTCGGCTGCCGCAGAAGCTTCTCGATGTCGGCGTCGCCGGGCCGGCTTGGCTTTCGGGGGGAAACTACGGCCCCGAAGGCAGCATCTTATGTACCGCCGTGCTGGCCGCGGGTTCGCTGTGGCTGGCGCACACGCGCCGGGTGCAAGTCGCGCCGGCGCAGGTGGCCGCGCTGGAAGGAAATAGCAACACGCCGCCGAAAGCGGTAGAATAAAGACGAAGGTTGTTCGCAACGGGTCGAGCGATGGGAAGCCGCAGCCTCAATCCGGCCCTGGGAGTCGCCTTGACACTGCTCCTCGCGCCGGCCGCGGCTCGGGCGGGCTCGCCCGACAATCTCAGCCCGCAGAACCGCCTGGCCATCGTCCGCGCGCTGGCCTCGGAGTACGCCACTGCCCGCCAGCCCATGCCGGCCTCGAAGAACGTGCGCGAAGCCCTGCAGGTATCCCACGACGGGCAGGTGAATAGCGAGAAATTGCGCCAAGACTTGGCCAAGCGCGGCGCCGCCGTCTACAGCGGCGAAATTATCCAGATTACCGGCATTGACTTCAAGCCCCGCTTCATCCTGCTGGAGATCAACGGTGGCGGCCGCAAAGGGCGGAAGTGGTGGCAGCGCATTCAGATTGAAGGCGGCGTTGGCGGCATGGGCGGGCCGACCATCGAGCGCACGCCCACCGGCCAGCCGCCCCCGCCACCCGGCCCCGAGCCCGAGCGCACCCAGAACGGCTCCTGGGTCCTGCTCAGCTTTCCCGACGGCATCCCTGACCTCACCGCCGAGCAGGTCAAACAACTGCTCGCCTCCGTCCTCGACTTCACCACCCGCACCGCCGCCGTCCCCTGGATTGAAACCATCCCCGAAGAGTTCCGCGACGCCATCAAAGAAAAGCGCGTCGTCGTCGGCATGAACCGCGAAATGGTGCTCGCCGCCAAGGGCCGCCCCGAGCGCAAAGTCCGCGAGACCCGCCAGGGCCAGCAGTACGAGGACTGGCTCTACGGCCAGTCGCCCTACGTGCTCTTCGTCACCTTCCTCGGCGACCAGGTCGTCGAGGTCAAAGACTTCCACTGACCCGCCGCGCAAAAAATTGACCCCACCGCCCCGCCGGAGTATGATGGGGGCCTGCCGCGGTAGGAATTTCCAGCCTTAGAGGGGGGAGAGATGGCCATCAAAATCGGCATCAACGGATTCGGCCGCATCGGCCGCAACATCTACCGCGCGACGATGGGCGATTCGGGAATCGACATCGTCGCCGTCAACGACATCACCGACCCGCGCACCCTGGCCCACCTGCTGAAGTACGACTCCATCCTCGGCAACCTCGACGCCGACATCGCCTGGGGCGAAGACTGCATCAAGGTCAACGGCAAGTCTCTCAAAGTCTTCAAGGTCAAAGACCCGGCGCAACTCGACTGGAAATCCGTCGGTGCCCAAATCGTCGTCGAGTCCACCGGCCTCTTCACCAAAGGCCCTGACGCCGCCAAGCACCTGCGCGACACGGTGAAGAAAGTGTTGATTTCGGCCCCCGCCACCGACCCCGACCACACCATCGTGATGGGCGTGAACGACAAGACCTACGACCCCGCCCGCCACCACGTCGTCTCCAACGCCTCCTGCACCACC
>JACPRL010000018.1 GCA_016189965.1 Acidobacteriota bacterium
CTGGGTGTCCCCGCCGGAAATCTGAAGCAGCGGCGCTTCTTGAACCCGACGGCGGCTTTCGGACCTCCGGGCCGGTTTCTGGCATAGCGGTGTCACCGTTGACACCGGCCCTTCCGGCCCCGATCGTCCCCCGGCCGGTAGGAGGGTAGCGGGCGTCTATTCCCCGAGCATCTGCCGCAACGCGGACTCAAGTTCAGGATGGAGGAATTTGTAGCCTGAAGCCGCCAGACGCGCCGGCTCGACCCGCGCGCTCGCCAGGAGCAACTCATCAGCCATCTCGCCAAAGACCAGCCGGGCGGCAAAGGCCGGCATCGGGAAGACGGTGGGGCGCGAGAGGACGCGCCCCAGCGTTTTGGTGAATTCGCGGTTGGTCGCCACCTGGGGCGCGACGGCGTTCACCGGCCCGCGCAGCCCCTCGGTGGTGAGCGCGAAGTGGATGACGTTCGCCAGCTCGTCCCGCGTAATCCAGCTCATCCACTGCCCGCCGCTGCCGATGACACCCCCCAAACCCAGGCGGAAGGGAGGGAGCATTTGCTTCAACGCGCCGCCCGCGGGATCGAGCACCACGCCGATGCGCAGGTGGACGACGCGCAGGCTGCGCTCGGCCGCCGGCCGCGAGGCCGCCTCCCACTCCTGGCAGACATCAGCCAAGAAGCCGCGGCCGGGCGGGCTTTCCTCGCGCAACACTTCCTCGCCGCGGTCGCCGTAGTAGCCCACGGCCGAGGCGCAGACCAGAACTTTCGGCGGCGGCGAGGCGTGCGTCAGCGCTTCCGCCAGCAGGCGCGTGCCGTTGACGCGGCTGGTGCGGATGCGCTCTTTCTTCGCCGGCGTCCACCGGCCGGTGATGTTCTCCCCCGCCAGATGCACCACGGCGTTGAGCTCCGCCAAGCGCGCCGGGTCGAGCTTGCCCGCCGCTGGGTCCCAACGGATTTCCGCCGGCGTGAAGGAGGTGGCGCGGCCGAGCCGGACGACCTCGTGTTGGTGGTCAGTGAGGAAGGAAACCACAGCCGAGCCGATGAAGCCAGAGGCGCCCGTGACGAGGATTCTCATCGCAGCCCTCCCGCGGGGTGCGCCGCTCCCTCTCTTTTACGCCAAGCTGCCCCCGGAGTCGAGAAAAAGCGCAAGCCGGCACGTTGGGCCACAGAGGCACGGAGGCACAGAGGCGATCCGGCCCGCCGCATCCGAAACCACCGCGGGTAGCGCTGTCCCTCGCTGCGCTCGGGCCAGCCCGGCAACCCGCGCTACCTCTCCTTCTCGAAAGGTAGCGCAGGTTGCGAGGCCGTCCCGAGGCTTCGGGACGGCCGAGCTACCTGCGGGCGGCCTGGCAAGAGGTTATGCAACGGCTTTAGTGATACGGGTAGAAAACGTAGAAGACGAGAGACAACCCGCATAGCAGCCACAGGCCGGGACGGATGTCGCGGCGCCGCCCGGCAACCAGCTTGCAGAACGGATACAGCACAAACCCGATGGTCATCCCCACGCCGATGTTGAAGGTGAAGCTCATCAGGGCAACGGTGGCGAACGCCGGCACCAGCTCGGTCAGGTCGTCGAAGGGGATGCGGGTGATGGGCGAGACCATCAGCAGCCCCACCACCACCAGCGCCGGCCCGTAAGCCTGCGGCGGGATGGCGCCGATCAGCGGAGCGAAAAAGAGCGCCAGGACGAACAGCGCCGCAGTAACCAGCGCGGTGAACCCGGTGCGGCCACCGGCTTCGATGCCGGTGGCCGACTCCATGTAGGCGCCGGCGGTGGTGGTGCCGACGGCGGCGGCGAAGGTGGTCGCTAGGGCGTCGGCCAGCATGGGACGCTCGATCTGCGGCAGGTTGCCCTGCGCATCGAGCAGGCCGGCGCGCGCCGAGACCCCGATGAGCGTGCCCATCGTGTCCACAAAGGCCATGATGAAAACGGTCAGCACGACGGCGAGGAAGCCCACGCTCCAGAAGGGGGAGAAGTCGAGTTGCCAGAAGACGGGCGCAAGGCTCGGCGGCAGGCTGATCAAGGCCTTCGGCGCCGGCGCCAGCCCGGCGGCGAAGGCGACGGCCGTGGTGCCCAGGATGCCGAGCAGGATGGCGCCGTGGATGCGGCGAAGCATCAGCCCGATGATGAGCACAAAGCCGAGCACAGAAAGCTGGACCTCGGGAGAATCCAGCCGCCCGAGGCGCACCGGCGCGCCTTCCACGCCGAGAGCGACCAGCCCGGTTTGGTTTAGGCCGATGAACGTCAGGAACAGCCCGATGCCGACGGCGAAGCTGTAGCGCAGCGACGCCGGCACGGCCTCCACCAGCCACTGCCGCACCCGGCCGATGGTGAGCAGAATGAACAGCACGCCCGCCACGAACACCGCCGCCAGCGCCGCTTGCCAAGAGTAACCGAGCATCCCGACGACCGTGAAGGCGATGAAGGCGTTCTCTCCCATGTAGGGCGCGATGGCGAACGGACGACGGGCATAAAAGCCCATCAGCAAAGTGCCCAGCACCGCGGTCAGGATGGTCGCCACCATCGAAGGCCCCACCGGAATCCCCGCCGTCGCCAGGATGGCCGGGTTGACCACAATGATGTAGGACATGGTCAGGAAGGTGGTGACTCCCGCCAGCACTTCACGGCGGAAGGTGGTGCCGTGGGCCTCGAGTTCAAAGTAGGTGCGCACGCGCTGCCACATCGGAGTCTCCTCGTGCCGTGCCAACTTTTTTCGCCGACACCTCTTTCCGTCCTGTCAGTAGGCCAGACATTCCTGCCTGCCCTGAGTTGTCGAAGGGTCTGGCGGGAGGGCGAAGCCCTCCTTCGTTCAATCCGAAGTTGCCTCCAATCAGTTGGAACGGCACGCGCAAATCCTCGAAGTTCATCCGCGCAAACGGGAACAGACTGCCGCTGAACGCTCCGCCGACGCAAGAGGAAATTGTGCGGCGGCCAGCCGCGCCGGGCAGGGGCTATAATGCGGATGAGCGCGCGGAACGACGCGTTCATTGGAAGCGGAGGGCGTAGTGGCGCGAGACCCTGTCTGCGGCATGATGGTCGAGCCAGCCTCGGCGGCCGGCCGGCAGGAGTTCCGCGGCCAGACCTATTTCTTCTGCAGCACGCATTGCGTGGAGAAGTTCCGCGCCGCGCCGGAAAAATACCTCGCCACTTTGCTCGTTTCCCTCGGTCAGCCCGCGCCGGCGACGATGAAGCCCCCGCCCGCGCAACCCGCTGGCCTCTACACCTGCCCGATGGATCCGGAAGTGCGCCAAGCGCAGCCGGGTGCCTGCCCGAAGTGCGGCATGGCGCTCGAGCCGATGCTCGCCCCGCCCGCGCCCACCCGCACCGAGTACGTCTGCCCGATGCACCCCGAAGTCGTCCGCCCCGAGCCGGGCGCCTGCCCCATCTGCGGCATGGCCCTCGAGCCGCGCACGGTGACTGCCGAGGAAGAAGAAAGCCCCGAGCTGGCCGACATGCGCCGGCGCTTCTGGGCCAGCCTCGTGCTGACCGCGCCCGTGCTCATCCTGGCGATGGGCGAGATGATTCCCGGTTTCCCCTTCCGCCACGCCCTCCGCGGCCCCTGGGTCGCCTGGGTGCAGTTGGCGCTGGCGACGCCGGTGGTGTTGTGGGGCGGCTGGCCGTTCTTTGTGCGCGGCTGGGCGTCAATCGTGAACCGCAGTCTGAACATGTTCACCCTCATCGCCATCGGCACCGGCACGGCTTACGTCTACAGCGTCGCGGCCACGCTCTTCCCCGGCGCCTTCCCGGACTCCTTCGGCGCCCACGGCGGCGCCGTGCCGGTCTACTTCGAAGCCGCCGCCGTCATCGCCACGCTGGTTCTCCTCGGCCAGGTGCTGGAACTGCGCGCCCGCGGCCAGACCAGCCGCGCCATCCGCAGCCTGCTGGCGCTGGCGCCGAAGACCGCCCGCCTTGTGCGCGACGACGGCACCGAGCAGGACATCCCCCTCGAACAAGTCCAGCGCGGCCACCGCCTCCGCGTCCGCCCAGGCGAAAAGGTCCCGGTGGACGGCGTCGTCGTGGAAGGGACGAGCGCGGTGGACGAATCCATGATCACCGGCGAGCCCATCCCGGTCGAGAAAGCGCCCGGCAGCCGCGTCATCGGCGGCACGGTCAACGGCACCGGCAGCTTCATTCTGCGCGCCGAGCGCGTGGGCAACGAGACGCTGCTGGCGCAGATTGTCCAGCTCGTCAGCGAAGCCCAGCGCAGCCGCGCGCCCATCCAGCGGCTCGCCGATCGCGTCTCGGCCTACTTCGTCCCCGCAGTGGTGGCGGTGGCGCTGGTGACGTTCATCGTCTGGGGCGTCTGGGGCCCGGAGCCGCGGCTGGCTTACGGGCTGCTGCACGCCGTCGCCGTGCTCATCATCGCCTGCCCGTGCGCGCTGGGGCTCGCGACCCCGATGTCCATCATGGTCGGCACCGGCCGCGGCGCCACCGCCGGCGTGCTCATCAAGAACGCCGAGGCGCTCGAAATCTTCGGCAAAGTGGACACGCTGGTCGTCGACAAAACCGGCACGCTCACCGAAGGCAAGCCGCGGCTGGCCTCGGTCGTGACCCACGGCGGCTGGACGGAAGCCGACCTGCTCCGCCTCGCCGCCAGCCTCGAGCAGGCCAGCGAGCATCCGCTGGCGGCGGCGATTGTCGCCGGCGCACGCCAACGGGGCTTCGAGCTCGCCCGCACCGAGGAGTTCCGTTCTTTGACCGGCAAGGGGGCAATGGGAATGCTGGACGACCGCCGCGTGGCACTCGGCAACCGCTTGCTTCTCCGGGAACTGGGCATTGACCCCACTCCCCTGGGCGAGCAGGCGGAAGCCTTGCGCAGCGACGGGCAAACAGTGGTGTTTGTCGCTGTCGGCTCAGAGCTGGCCGGCTTGCTCGGTGTGGCCGATCCTATCAAGGGCTCCACGCACGAGGCCGTCCGCCTGCTGCACAAGGAGGGCGTCCGCCTTGTGATGGTCAGCGGCGACAACCGCACCACCGCCGAGGCCGTCGCCCGCAAGCTGAGCATTGACGAAGTCACCGCTGAAGTTCTGCCCGAGCAAAAGAGCGAGATCGTAAAACGGCTTCAAGCCGGGCACCGCGTGGTGGCGATGGCCGGTGACGGCATCAACGACGCCCCCGCGCTCGCCCAAGCTCACGTCGGCATCGCCATGGGCACCGGCACCGACGTCGCCATCGAGAGCGCCGGCGTGGTGCTGGTCAAGGGCGACCTGCTCGCGCTGGCCCGCGCCCGCCGCCTCAGCCGCGCCACCATGCGCAACATCCGCCAGAACCTCGTCCTGGCTTTCCTCTACAACTCCCTCGCCGTGCCCCTGGCCGCCGGCGGCCTCTACCTGCTCTTCGACCTCCTCCCCGGCCCCTTCATGCCCCTGGTCGCCGCCGCCGCCAAGACCTTCAGCTCCCTCTCCGTCATCTCCAACGCCCTCCGCCTCCGCCGCGTCCCCCTCTGAGATCTCCAATGTCAAACTCGCTATCCCCCGCTCGCTTTTCTGCTTGTGGTGGGACAGACATTCGTGTCTGTCAGGCGCCCTCAAGGGCGTCCAACCCAGCGGCTCTTTTATCCCGAGGGGAGTCGAGGGACGCCGCTGGGGCAGTGCTTGTGGGGTCGGGCCTTCAGGCCCGACATACTCTGGGCCAATCAACTCAGACGGGTGCTCGCCGCAGGCTCCCTTGGTCGCCTCGCAGGCCGGGCGGGTGGGCCAGCCCTCTGATCCAAGCATGAGCCGACGCGACCCCTACGTCCCCGCCGCCGGCTTCCACGCCTTCAGCCGCTGGTACGACCCCATCGTCCGGCTCACCACCCGCGAGTCCGCCTTCAAGCGCCGCCTCCTCCAGCAGGCCGGCATTGAGAACGGCCACCGCGTGCTCGACCTCGGCTGCGGCACCGCGACCCTCACCCTGCTCATCAAGCAGATGCATCCCCAGGCCGAGGTCATCGGGCTCGACGCCGACCCCACCATCCTCCGCCTCGCGCAGGCCAAGGCGGCGCGCGCCGGCCTCGCCCTCGCTCTCGATTGTAGCCTCGCCTCCGCCTTGCCCTATCCCGCCGATTCGTTCGACCGCGTACTCTCCAGCCTCTTCTTCCATCACCTCGCGCCCGAGGCCAAGCGCCAGGCCGTGCGGGAAATTTTCCGCGTCCTGCGCCCCCGTGGCGAACTCCACGTCGCCGACTGGGGCCGCCCGCAGAATGTCTTTATGCGCCTGCCCTTCTTTCTCGTCCAGCTCCTCGACGGCTTCACCCCCACCGCCGACAACCTCGCCGGCCGCCTGCCTGAGTTCTTCCGCGACGCTGGCTGTGCCGACGTCCGAGAAACCTCCCGCTTCGCCACCCTCTTCGGCACCCTCGCCCTCTACCGCGCCACCAAGCCCGCCTAACCTGCAAGACACAAAGCCACAAAGGAAACCTTGTCATTCCGAACCCTTGCGTGCCCTGGCGGTGAGGAATCTGCTTCTCGCCTTTCGGTTCTCGCCAGTCGGCGGCCGCTCCTGGAA
>JACPRL010000135.1 GCA_016189965.1 Acidobacteriota bacterium
GCCAGCTTGGCGTCCATCATTCTGCGCGGCTCCACGCCCTCCAGTCTAACAGGATGCTGAAAAAACCTGTGCCTGTGTCATTCCGCCTGTCCCGAGCGGAGTCGAGGGAAACCCTTGCCTGCCTTGGCGGTGAGGAATCTGCTTTTTCTTCCGCCGGTTGCCACAGACAAGCAGATTCCTCGCTCCGCTCGGAATGACAAAGCGCGACTTTTTCAGCACACTGTTAACGCCGAAAATCATCGGGGAACGAGCACAACTTTTCGTTCCCGTCCTTGGTAATCAGGAAGTCGTCTTCCAGCCGCAGCCCCCCGCCGCCTTCCCAGTAGACGCCGGGCTCGATGGCCAGCACCATCCCCGCCTGTATCGTCCCGCTCCCCGCCTGGTGGGCATAGGGCGGCTCGTGGGCGCGCGCCCCGACGCCGTGGCAGACGGGATGCGAGGGCTGGCCGGGATAGCCGCCTTCGGCGATGCGCTGCCGGATGAGCCGGTCGAGGCCGGGCAGGTCGGCGCCGTCGCGCGCATAGGCGACCGCTTCGTTAAAGATTCCTAGCAGCAGCTCCAACAGTTCGACGTATTTCTTCGTCAGCGTTCCCGGACAGAGATTCTTGGTCAGGTCGGTCCAGTACCCGTCGGCCACCACCCACAGCTCCACCAGCGTGGGCTCGTCCGCCTGCACCGGGCGGTTCGACGTAGCGGTGAACGTCGCGATGCCGGGGCCGGACCAGACCAGCGTGAACGCCCGTGCCATCTCGACCTTGCCTTTGTAGCCCACGCCCTGGGCGTGGATATGGCCCTCGATCATCGCTCCCACTTCGCTTTCCTTCATCCCCGGGCGAATGTTCTCGCGGGCATGCTCCATCCCCAGCGCCGCCAGCTCGTTCGCCAGGCGCATCCGCTCGATCTCCTGTTCGGTTTTGATCATGCGCGCCTGGACGAGCAGCGGCACGGCGTCCGCCACTTCGCGCCCCACGCCGCGGAAGGCGTCAAAGTAACCCTGTGTATAAACCGTCGGCTCGCCCACCATACGGTCGCAAATCTGAAAGTTTTGCGAGAGCTCGACGCCGACCCGCCGGGTGAGTTTGCGTTCGCGCAGCACATCGAGACTCAGCTCCAGCGAGCGCGCCGTGGGTGGCCGCGGGTCGCGCTCGTCGTAGCCTTTGAAGGTCCGGATGTCGGGCGTCCAGCCGGTGCGCCGGGCGTCGTTGAGCTGCGGCTCGATGACCAGCAGCGTCGCGTCGCCCTCGACGGGAAAGACGGCACAGGCGTAGCCCTTCATCGGCCAGTAGTTGGTCAAGTAGATGACGTTGTCCGGGGCGCGCACCACCAGGGCGTCGAGCCCCTGCGCCCGCATCAGCGCGCGCACACGCTCGAGCTTCTTGTTATCCACCGGATAGGCCACGGTTATTTCTCCTCGCCGCCGCGCGGCCACGCCCAGGAAGCTTCCTTGCCTTTGACCAGCCGATAAAGCGCGGTGTGCAGCGGCGCACTCACGCCGGCGCGCGCGGCCTCGCGCGCAATGGCGCCGCCGAGGAAGTCCACTTCGGTGGCGTAGCGGTGCTCGATGTCATAGAGCATCGAGGGCGGGTGGTTGGTCTGCGCGCCGATTTTGTTCATCTCCCACGGGTCTTCGTGCAGCGGGATGCCGAGCGCCGCCGCCACCGCTTTGCCTTCGTTGATGAGCTCGTGCAGCAGGTGGCCAAGGTCGGAAAACCCCGCTTCTTCGGCGAAGGCGGGGCAGTGCGGCAGCTCGGTGAGCGCCGAGACGGCGTTCACCGAAGCGTTGAAGATGAGCTTCGACCACTGCGCCGGCCGCGCGTCTTCGAGCGCCTCGGCTTTGAGCCCGCTTTCGACCAGCAGCGCCGCCACCTCCTGCACCAGCGCAAACGGCGTCCGCGTGGGCTCGAACGGCCCCAGCCAAGTCGCCGTGTCCAGTTCCATCTGCACGTGCGTATCGCTGTGGCGCGAGCCGCTCATGAACGTGGTGCCGCGGAGGACGTAGCCGCGGACGCGCTCGGCGATGAGCTCCTCGTTGCCCAGGCCGTTCTGCGCCGAGAGCACCGCACCGCGCTCAAACAGGTGCGCCACCGGGGCGATGGCCTCGGCGGTCTGCGTGGACTTCGTGCACACAATCCCGAGGTCAAACGCGGGCAACTGCGACGGGTCCATCGTCGCCCGGAGCCGGGCGGTGAAATCGCGCTTGCCCGAAACACGCAGGCCGTGCTGGTTGAGCGCCTGCGCGTGCTCCGGCCGACGAACAAAGGCATGAACCTCCGCCACCCGCGCCAGGTGCGCCGCATAGAGGCTCCCAATCGCCCCGCAGCCAATGATGCAAACTCGCTTCGCCATCGGGCGCCGGCCGCTGACTCACCGCCTCGCGGCGGCCGCGCGGCTTTCGACACGCACAATCTGCGCGGCGCGGCCGGCGCGAGTGCGCTCCAATAGATGGAACAGAGAGCTGGCGTTGTTGTGCGAGTCGTCAATGATGACGCCCTGCGCGTAGAGCGCGTCCTGGAGCGCGGCGGAGATGGCGTGCAGTGGCGCGCCGCCGCCTTCGCCCATCCCCTTGGCGCCGTTGAAGGTGAAGGGCGAGGGGCTCTCGAGGTGGCCGGTGCGCAGCGTGGGCATATTGACGCTGGTGATGGGCACGTAGTCGCTGAAGGTGGCGTTGCGCAGGTTGCCGTTCTCGTCGTAGGAGCAGGTTTCGAGCAGCGCCGCGCCGATGCCGTGGGCGGTGGCGCCGTGCACCTGCCCCTCGACAATCAGGGGATTGACCACCCGCCCGCAATCATCCACCACTGCGTAATCGAGAATGCGCGGCACATAGGTATCGCGGTCAACTTCAATCACCGCGATGTGGAGCTGGGCGCTGTAGGTCAAGGTCAGGTTGCCGTACTTGCGTTTGAGGTCGGGCAGGCGGAAGGGCGGGCGATAGACGTAGCGGCAGTTGAGCGTCACGTCCTGCAGCTTCGCGGGCAGGACGGCGTTGTTGACGTTCACCAGGTTCGCGAGGCCCCAGTAGGGGATGGCCTTGTCGCTTCCCCGCACGCGCACCTCCGGCCCCTGCGCGCCCATGCCGAATTCGAGCTTGTCTTCTTTGGCGTTGAGCGCGAACACCGCCAGGCGCTTCATCTCCGCCTTCAGTTTCTGCGCTGCGCCGTGGGCAGCCGAAAGCCCGGTGACGGCAAACTGGCTGGCGTAGGTGCCCGAGTGGCCGGTGTGGGCGTTGCGCTCGGTGTCAAAGCCCGGCCGGACGCTCACCAGCTCGGGAGTAACATTCAGCACATCGGCGACCACCTGAGCGGACGTGGTTTCGTGCCCCTGGCCCTGCGGCACCGAGCCCAAGCTGACCGAAATGTTGCCGTCAATGCCCAGCTTGACGATGGCCACTCCCGACTGGCCGGAGAAGGGCGCGTTGGGGTTGAGGAGGCGGGACTGGCCGAAGTTGTTGGTGCCGGAGTCGAGTGTGGTGCCGATGCCGATGCCGACCAGGCGCCCCTCGGCGCGCGCCCGTCGCTGCTTTTCCTTCCAGTCGTCCCAGCCGATGCGCTCCTGGGCCAGCGCGAGCATACGGGCGTAGTCGCCGGAGTCGTAGACGCAGCCGTTCGGCGTGGTGTAGGGGAACTCGTCGGCGCGGATGTAGTTGCGCCGGCGCATCTCGTCGGCGGGGATGCCGAGGGCATGCGCGCAGATGTCCACCACACGCTCGAGAAACCACAGGTGCTGCATCCGCGAGTAGCCGCGGTTCGGTCCCACCGGGCACTTGTTCGTCGTTACCTGGGTAAAACGGACACGATAGTTGCGGAAGCGGTAGGCGCCCGGCAGCACCTGCGCCCAGATGATGCAGCCCAGCGGCTCGTAGCGCGGGTAGGCGCCGCAGTCGTCAATGTGGCGCGACTCGATGGCTAGGATGCGCCCGCTGGTATCGAGCGCCACACGCGTCGAGCGGAAAACGCGCTCGTTGCCGTGGGCGCTGGCGGTCATGTGGTCGGTGCGCGTTTCAATCCACTTCACCGGGCGCCCGCCGGCCTTGCGCGAAGCCAGAGCACAAAGCGCCATGTAGGGATAATTAGTAATCTTGATGCCGAAGCTGCCGCCGATGTCGTAGGTCTGCACGCGCATCTGGTCGATGCGGATGCCCAGCGCCAGGGCCAGAAACTGGATGGCGAAGGCGGGAAAAGAATTGTTGCACCAGAAGGTGATGAAATCCTCTCCCGGATCCCACTGGGCGATGACGGCGTTGGGCTCGAGCGGCGCGCTGGTGAAGCGGTGGAAGTGCAACCGGTCAATGTGGACGATGTGGGCTGCCTGCTGGAAGGCCTTGTCCACGTCGCCGTAGTCGAACTCGCCCTGCCAGACCACGTTGGTGCCGGCGGATTCGTGTAGCAGAGTCGCGTCCCGCAGCGCATCCTCGGGGTCAACGACAGCGGGCAAGGGCTCGTAGTCGACCCGCACGAGCTCGGCGGCGTCGGCCGCTGCCAACGCCGTTTCCGCCACCACCGCCGCCACCGGCTCGCCCTGGTAGCGCACCTTGTCGACGCCCATCGGGTAGTCAACGATCTTCGCGCCGGGCTCGGGGCCGATCTCGAGGAACGGTCGGACGAGCTTCGCCACTTCCGGCCCGGTCAGAGTGCAGACGACGCCGGGCTGGGCTTCCGCCTGCGAAACATCAATGTGGGTGACGCGGGCGTGGCCGTAAGGCGAGCGCACCAGCCACAAGTGCAGCATGCCGGGCAGCTCGTAGTCGTCCACGAACTTTCCCTTGCCGCGCACCAGCCGGCCCTCTTCCTTGCGCGGCAGGGGTTTCCCGACCCACTGCGCCGCTTCCTCAAGCTTCGGGCGCGGCGCTTTCCGGGCGGCGGGCTTCCGTGCGCGGATGTTTCTTTTCGCAGGCATTCTGCTGCTTCCTCAACTCAGAGCTTTCTGCAAGCCGTCAATCAGCTTCTGCACGTTCTTTCGCGCCAGCGGCTCGAGCAGACCGCCGGCGAGCGAAGTCAGTGGCCCGAAGATTTGCGCTTGGCCTGTCCAGCGCACGCGGGTTCGCTCGGAACTCTCCTCCAAATCGAAGCCCGCCGCAACGTCGGCTTCCCCGCCGGCCACGCTGGCCTTGCCGCGGTAGAGGGCGCGGCGCGGTCGCTCGGCTTCCGCCAACTGCAGCCGAACTGTGGCGGTGCCGCGGATGTGGGCCACACCCACCTTGACCTTGACAGTGAACCGCCCCGCCTCCTCCACGCTCAGGCTCTCGAAGTCCGGCAGCAGCGGCCCGAAGCGATTGGGGTCGGTCAGGAAGTCGTAAACCTCCTCGCGGCCCCGCTCGACCTCGAACTCGCCGCCGAAAGAAAACGCCACGGCCGTTCATCTCCCGCGCATCTGCGCTGCGGCCGCCCGGATAGCTTTGAAGATGTTCTGATAGCCGGTGCAGCGGCAGGTATTCCCCGCGATGCCTTTGCGCATCTCCGCTTCGCTGGGATTCGGACTCTTCGCCAGCAGTTGATAAGCGGAGAGCAGCATCCCTGGCGTGCAGTAGCCGCACTGCAGGCCGTGGTGGTCGGCGAACGCCTGCTGCAAGGGATGCAGGCGCCCATCCTGCTCCAGCCCCTCCACCGTCAATACCTCGCTCTGGTCGGCCTGCACGGCGAGCGCGGTGCACGACTTTACGCTCACGCCATTCAGCAGAACCGTGCAGGCGCCACAGTAGGTGGTGTCGCAGCCCACGTGCGTGCCGGTCAGCCGCAGCTCCCGCCGCAGAAAGTCAACCAGCAACAGCCGGGGCTCGACCTCGAGCGCGTAGCGCTTCCCGTTGACGCGCAGCGCAATGGGCACGCGCGGAATCTCGTCAGGCATAGATGTGACTCACTTCGACTTGCTCGCCGCGCGCGCGCCGGGCTGCGAGCGCGATGGCCCGCTTCACCAGCGCGCCCACAAGAGCCCGCTTGTAGGCCGCGGAGCCGCGCCCGTCCGGCTGCGGGTCACAGGCGGCGCTCGCCGCCTCGGCCGCCCGCGTGATCGTGTCCGGCGTCAGCCGCTGCCCGCGGAGCGCGGCTTCCGCTTCTGCCGCCTTGATGGGCGTCAAACCGACGGCACCGAGCGCGATGCCGGCCTCGCTGCAGGTCTCCCGATCCGCCAGCATCAACTGCACCGCCGCCGTGGCCGTGGCGTAGACCGGCGCGCTGCGCTTGACCGCGAGATAGGCGCCGCCGCTCCCGGGCGGCGGCCGGCGCACTACCACCTCGCGAATGAGCTCCGCCGGCCGCAGCACGGTGGTGTAGGCATCGACAAAAAACTCCGCCAACGGAAGAGTGCGCTCGCCCTCCGGTCCGACGCAGACGACTTCGGTCGGAAGCGTCAACAGTACCGGGGCCCAATCGCCGCTGGGGTCGGCCTCGGCCAGCGAGCCTCCGAGCGTGCCGCGGTTGCGCACCTGCACGTCGGCAATGCCAGCGGCGCAGTCGTGCAGGATGGGAATCTGCTGCGCGGCGGGCGACGCTTCGACCTCAGCGTGGCGGGTCAAGGCGCCGAAGCGTAGCAGCCCGTCCTCCGGGCGCACGTAGGAGAGGTCGGGAATGAAATTCAGGTCCACCAGATGATGGGGGCTGGCCAGGCGCAGCTTCATCAGCGGGATCAGGCTCTGGCCGCCGGCCAGCAGCTTCGCCTCTTCCCCCAACTCGGCGAGCAGAGATACCGCCTCCCGAATCGAGGCCGCGCGGTGATAGCGGAACGGACGGGGATACATTCCCCTCCTCTCTCAGTCCCGGGGATCGAAACCCGCGGTATGTGCCGGGCGCGCGTAGCTTAACAAAAATCCCCGCCGCGCACCACACCAACCGGAAGCTTGCGAAGTCGTGCGCTCGGGCGTCAACCGGCGTATACTGTTGGTAAGGGCGAGTCGGACGACCTTTGAGGTTCCCCAACGCGCGCTGCGGCGGAGTCCCAATTCCGCCGGCAGGACGCGGCACCGAGAAGGCCGCAGGGCGAGCGCCCCCGCGATGCTGCAATTGGTTGAGCGCAGGGACCTGTCGCCGGAAGTGTGGGACGAGAGGGTTCGCCAGTTCCCGGGCAACTCGCTCTTTCATCGTTGGGCTTGGCTTTCTTACATGGAGGCGCGGCATCGCGGCCAACGCCTGCTGCTGGAAATCCGCCAGGGAAGCGAGACCTGCGGCTTCTTCCCCGCCATCGTGGCGCGCAAGGGGCCGTTCCGGCTTCTGGGCAGCCCGCTGAAAGGCTCGTGGACGATGCAGATGGGGCCGGTGGCCGACCGGCTCGACACCGCCGCGTTCGTTGCAGCCCTGGAGGGGTTCTGTCGCGAGCGCAAGGTTGACTACGTTGAGCTCGCCAGCGCGGCGCTCGACCCGCAGGCCATCGAGGAGGCCGGATTCGTTCGCGAGGACATCGCCACTCACCTGCTGCCCATCGCTTCCCGCGAGGAGATGTGGCAGCGGATGAACAGCAGGGCGCGCAACGCCGTCCGCCAGGCCGAGCGCCACGGGCTGCAAGTCAGGGTAATGGCGGAGCGCGCCGCGATCACAGAATTCCACCAGCAGTATCGAGCCGCGCTGGCACGCAAACATCTGCCGATGGACTGGCCGCTCGAGATGTTCACCGACCTCTGGGACTATCTCCATCCCACCGGGCACCTCCAGGTGTGGCAGGTGTTCCACGGCGACACTTGCATCGACACGGAAATCCTCCTGTGCGATGAGAGCACCCTTTACGGCTGGGCCGGCGCGGGCTGGCCGGACTACTTTCACCTGCGGCCCAATGAGTTCGTGCAGTGGGAGATCCTCAAATACGCCGCCGCACACGGCATTCGCGTCTACGATATGTACGGCGAAGGCGGGTTCAAGCTGAAGTTCGGCGCCCAGCGAGTCCCACGCCCGCGCTGGTACAAAACTTTTTCCCTCTCGGCGCGCCTGGCGCGGGAGGCCTACGCCGCCTGGTGGTACGGCCGGCGCCGTGTCAAACATTTTCTCCGCCGCTCCTGGCACCGCTTCGCACCCCCGCACAAGCGCGGCAATCCGCTGAATTGACTGCGCAGGGGGCATACCCTACAATCGCAGAGGCTATGGCAAAGACACTGGCGAGCACGAGAGCGGGAGCCCTGAATATCAACTTTACCCTGCAGGTGTGGAAAGAGAACCACGCGTATGTGGCCTATGCACCTGAGGTGGATGTTTCTAGCTGCGGCGACTCGTTACGCCAAGCGAAGGCCCGACTGCGGGAAGCCGTGAGCCTCTTCCTGGAAGAGGCCTCCCGGCTGGGAACCCTAGGGGACATCCTTTCGGAGTCAGGGTTCGAAAGGGAGGGCAACACGTACCGCCCTCATCGTGTTCTGGCCAGAGAGAAGGTGCGGCTGGCTGTTCCCGTAGCGTCCTAGCCCCAGCCGCATGCCCCGCATCACTCCCATCCCCTATCGCAAGCTTGTTCGCGTGCTGGAACTGGAGGGATTTGTAGTCGCCCGCCAACGGGGCGATCACATGGCCTTCACCAAGCCCGGTATACAGCATCCGGTTGTGGTGCCACGCTTATGATGCGCTTCCGGTGTTTATCATCAAGAATACGTTGCGGACAGCGCGCATCAGTCGTGAGCGATACTTTGAACTCCTGGAGCGCGTCTAGCGGGCCGGCTGAGGTTCAGTGCGGAAGGGACGGGTCAGGCCGGCGGGGCTTCATCCCCATAAAGCAGCGATAGCAGAGGACACTCTTCTTGCGCGCCGCATCTTCCGGGTGGAGATAGATGACCTGCCCGCACCGGCGACAGAGGCGCGGCTCGGTGCCCGGCTGCGGTGTCTCCTCTTCCTCGGCCAGGAACAAACAGCACGGGCAGTCATCGCGCGTCTGGTCGCCCATCCAGCCGATGGGCTCGCCGTTTTCAAACGCGATGGGGTGCAGCTTCCCCTCTTGCCCCGCCTCGGCCAGCATCCGCTTGATTCTTTCAATCCCCTGGTGGGGAATCGGCGGCGCCGCCCTGTGCCTCCTCGCGGTTCGCTTTCCCTTGCGGGTCCTTCTTGCCATTTTCCGCTCTCCCGCCTGCGACCTCTACCGGTTGGTGCCCGGGGTGGGGGTCGAACCCACACGGCCCTTGCGGGCCAAGGGATTTTAAGTCCCTCGCGTCTGCCGATTCCGCCACCCGGGCGATGCCGCCATCATAGCACCGAGGGCCACGGACCGAGTGCCGTCCAACTTGTCAGCGCTTATCATACGCTTGCCTCATTCAAGAGATCCTTCGCTTCGCTCAGGATGACAGGCTCTAGGAGCGCCGGCTCCGGTTACCGCCAGCCCGAGCGCAGGAGCTCCACCAGGGCAGCCGTGGCGTGGGAGAAGCGGGCATCGCGGCGATGGATGAAGTAGAGGTGCCGGGGAATCTTCATCTGCCGGATGGGCACCTCGACCAGCAGGCGCCGCTCCACCTCCCAGCGCACGCACATCCGCGGCACGATGGCCACGCCGCAGTTCATCTGCACGAACCTCTTGATGCTTTCAATGGTCGGCAGCTCCACGACCATCCGCAGAGGCACTCGGTGTTTCTGGAAGAGCTGGATGACCCGCCAGCGGTAGGGCGATTCCACGATATGGGCAATGAAGCTTTCCCGGCCGAGCGCGGCAATCTCCACCGAGCGGTGCCGCGCCAGCCGGTGGCGGGGGTTCACCACGAAGGTGAGCTCATCGCGGAAGAACTGCACGGCGGCGAGCTTCTCGTCCTCGGGCAGGAAAGAAATCACGCCCAGGTCGAGCCGGTAGTTCAAGACTTCGCCCGGGATGTCGCGGGAAAAGGTGCGGTGCACGGAGAGGTGGATGTCGGGATGCAATTGGCGGAAGCGGGCCAGGGCGGGGAGCAGGGCGTGGATGGAGCTTTCGTTGACGCCGAGCGCCACCCGGCCGCCGCGCAGCCCGCGCAGGTCCTCCACGCTGCGCTTGATCTCTTGGCGGAGATTGAGCATGCGCTCGGCGTAGTCGCGCAGCAGAACACCCACATCGGTCAGCTTCACCCCGCGGGCGCCGCGTACGAGCAACGGCTCGCCCACCCACTCCTCCAGCCGCCGGACGGCCAAACTCACCGCCGGCTGGGTGCGGTAGAGTTTTTCTGCGGCGCGCGAAAAGCTCCCCTCACGCAGCAGGGTGAGAAATACCTCGAGATCGCCCAAGTTCATCGCTCCCCTTCCGTGTTCGCCTATAAGCAATAC